>JAZUIK010000149.1:0-12983 GCA_045642205.1 Bianqueaceae bacterium | reverse complement strand
TGGTATAACAAGATGTGGAACTACACTGTTGAGCTGTTCCGCACTATGGATATTCCCGTTCGTACTCTGGAGTGCTGCTCCGGTGACCTGGCTGATCTGAAGGTCAAGAGCTGTGACGTAGAAGCATGGTCTCCCCGTCAGAAGAAGTACTTCGAGGTAGGAAGCTGCTCCAACCTGGGTGATGCACAGGCAAGACGTCTGGGTATCCGTGTCCAGGGCGAGAACGGCAAGTACCTTGCTCATACCCTGAATAATACCGTTGTTGCTCCTCCTCGTATGCTGATCGCTTATCTGGAGAATAACCTGCAGGCTGACGGAAGCGTCAAGATCGCTAAAGCACTGCAGCCTTACATGGGTGGCAAGACGGAGATCCGTCCCTAAGACTATGAAAAAAGCTCTTCTTATTATCAGAGATATCCTGGTAGTGGGTCTGGCGGTCCTGGTGATCCTGGGCACCCGGGAGGTCTTAAAAGCAAGAGATCATTATGAAACCGGCGAGATGGCTTTATCCATGGCAGTTACCGAGGGTGATGTAGTGGTAGAGAGCAATATGATCTCTGTCCTGTTTGATGGCCCCGGTACCGACAAGGTCCTGGTCTTCTATCCGGCTGATCAGGTGGAAGCAAAGGCCTATGCGCCTTTGATGCATGATCTGGCAGCAGCGGGACTGGATTGTATCGTTGTCAAGATGCCCCTGCAGCGCCCTGGTCTCTGGGCAAGCGCCATGAACTTAGTCCGTGCGGAGTATCGCTATGAACAGTGGTATATCGGCGGTCATGGCACGGGTGCATCCGAGGCCGGAAAATATGCATTGAAGCATAAAGATAATCTGACAGGTCTGATCTGTCTGGGTGGTTTTTCTGATAAGAATATCAGTATGTTTTCTCAGAAGATCCTTCTGATCAGCGGATCTCTGGATGGTGTCTTTGACCATGCTGACTATGATGCCAATGCACCGTATTTTGCCATGGAGACAACGATTACTGGAGGTAACTTCTCTCAGTTCGGCGACTTTGGTCTGTACGAAGGTGACAATACGGCATCCATCGATGAGGCAACCCAGAGAAAACAGACAGTGGAAGCCATTCTGCAGTTTGTGGATGCAGAGCAGTAAGTGAGGATAACACTATGCGTGTCATGATCATTCGTCATGGAGATCCGGATTATTCCATTGATTCCTTGACGGAGGCCGGATGGAAAGAGGCAAAAGCACTTGCCCGTCTGATGGAAAAGAAATATGCAGAGGCATATCGAAACGGAAAGATGACCTTTTTCTGCTCGCCCTTAGGCAGAGCCAGAGATACCGCCGGAGAGACGTTGAAGCAGCTGGGAGCTAAGGCAGAGATCCTTCCCTGGCTGACAGAGTTTACCGAGGCAAGGATTACAGACCCCCGTACCGGAACACCTCGTATTACCTGGGATCTGTATCCGAAGGACTGGATCGATCAGAAAGAACATTATGAAAGGGACAGCTGGTGGAAAACTCCCCTGATGTCTTCCGGAGATGATGTAAAAAAGGCCTATGACCGTGTGGTAAACGGACTGGATAGCATTTTGGCAGACCATGGATATGTTCGCGAAGGAGATTATTACCATGCAGTAAAGCCGAATCATGATCTGATCGTCCTGTTCTGTCATATGGGTGTCGCCAGCGTGCTCATGTCCCATCTTTTAAACTGTCCGCCTTCCATTACCTGGCAGAGCACCTTTCTGGCACCCAGCTCCCGTACCATTTTTGATATGGAGGAGCGAGAGGAAGGAATTGCAGTTTTCCGTATGCGCTGTATGGGAGATGTCTCTCATCTGAATATGGAAGAACTTCCCATCTCTGATTCCGGTATGTACGGAGAGGTATACCCGGAGCCTAAGAGGGGAAAGACGCAGCCGAATAAAGAAAAACAATAATTTATTGAGATAATGCAAAAACAGCTTTTGAAGCGGTGCTACCGGCAGTTGCTGGAGCAATGCTTCAAAAGCTGTTTTGCATTATAGTAACGAATTGTTGTTGGCAGCTAAGAAATGCAGGGGAGGATGGCCAAGTAGAACATCATCGGATCAGTTCTTTTTGGGATGTTCTTCCAGCCAGGCTTTCATTTTTTCGAAGGTGCCCTGGGAGATATCGTGTTCCAGTTTGCAGGCTTCTTCAAAAGCGGTCTCCTCGTCTACGCCGATATGACGTAAGACGGAGGTGAAGAAATTGTGACGTTCCAGGATGGAAGAGGCAATGGACCGACCGGATTCGGTCAGGGTAATGTACCCGGTCTCATCCATGAGGATATGTCCTTTTTCTCGAAGGTGCTTCATGGCCACACTGACACTGGGTTTAGAGTAGTTCAGATGCTTGACAACATCGATGGAACGGACAGAGCCCTTTTCCTGCTGCAGCATCAGGATCGCTTCCAGATAATCTTCTGCTGATTCGTGGGGATGCATGGGTGACCTCCTTTATTACAAGTTTAGTGGAATCATCTTAACAGATATAATTCGAAAAATCAAATTCTGGGCCGTGCATACAGATTCAGTTCCCAGCAGGGGAAACATTCATGACGGCGCAGGAAAAACTGATGATCCGGTAAGAGGGCGTGGAGCTGCAAAGGAAGAGCAAAAAGATCTTCACTGCGATGGTACAGTGCCACATTTAACTTAGGTTGACACCGTATAAGAGTTTCTTCCATTCCCCGGATCGCTTCGGCTTCTGCACCCTCTACATCGATCTTGATATAGGTGGGAGAAAGGCTAAGTTCATCGACCCTCTGGAAGGGGATCGTGACGGTCTTACCGGCAGCCTGGTTTCCCGGAAGGGGAGCCGCCGTAGCGGATCGTTTATTACCTCGACCGCGGGATGCCACCATGACTTCTTCATGGGTCACATCACCGGCCGCGGCATTGATACAGGTGATATGGGGCAGAGATTCCGTGTTTTTCAATAACTTCTTAAAGGTTCTCGGATCCGGTTCCATGGCATAGATGTGTTCGTAGCAACCCGGATCTTTTCCGACCAGAGAGCAGAACTCTTCCACGGTGTCTCCGTTGTAGGCGCCCAGATCGAGAAATGTTTCTAAATGGTTCAATGGGATCAGGTCGGAGAAGACTTCTTCCTTGGAGGTAACATGACGGAACAAAGGATCCATTTCACCGGTGAGTTTATATTCCACGGCGTCCATAAAAACAGAACGGGACAAGGGATCTTCAAGCAGAGAAAGAGCCGCAGTCAGTTCCTCCTCGTGTGCCAAAGCAAAGGACTGATCAAATACGTTGGTACCGGCAACAGGCATATCGGGGATATACAGGGTGTGGGTCCCAGCGATTTCTTTGATCCTTTGGATCATTTCAGGGAAATGGGAGCCGAAAGCTACCAAAATGACAAAACCATCTGCCCCAAGGGTTGCATCCAGCTGGGACAGCGTGGTACAGGTGTATTCGTGGAAGGTCTGGGAGCGAAAGAACTCTTCGCTGACAAAGATACCATCCGCATGAAGACCTCGATCTTCCAGGATCTTCAGAAGTTTATCGGCACCATCGCCGGTACCGTACAGATACAGGGGACGTGTTTCTTCTTGGAGCACGTGATAGAGCAGTGATTCAGGTAAGGGATATTGCATGGAATTTTTCTTTCCTAATTGATTAATCTATGGTAGAATACCATCTGTCTAATTCGAAATTATACAACGAAAGTTGAAAGGAGACCATAATGAGCGACGAAAAGAATCTGAATGTTGAAAGCGAAGAAGAAGAGTACGAGCCTGAAATCATTACCCTGACCTCCATGGACGGTAAGGAGACTGTAGATTTTGAACTGCTGGATGTTGTTCCCTTCCAGGATGAAGAGTACATTGTCCTTGCTCCCGTTGAGCCCGGTGAGGTTGACAACGTCGAGATCTTCCGTATCCAGGCTGATCCTGAGAGCGATGAAGAGTCCTATGTAGGTCTGGAGACCGAAGAGGAGCTGAATGCAGTATACGAAGAGTTCAAGAAGCGCAACGCTGAATACTTCGATTTCGCTGACTAAAAGGTGACGATGCAAGGACCCGATTCGGATGAGTCGGGTCTTTTCTTTTCACTTCATTCACAATCTTTCTACAGTTTGTTTGAGAAAAACAGGAGAGAAATGTGGATAATATATATAAGAAAAAGACTCAATATATTTGTTAGAAAGGAATGCGAATGGAAGAGATCAAAACCCCAAAACGCCCCATATTGTACTACATTCTGATCGTAGTGACCGTGTTGATCCTTTTGAATTACATTCTGCTGCCTACCTTGATGGAACCTCGATATGAATCTGTCAGCTATGGTACCTTCCTTGAAATGATCGAAAAGGGAGAGGTCGGTGAGGTTGAAGTAGGCAACAATACGATCATGTTCTCCAGTAAGGGCGAGAACCCGAAGTATTATAAGACAGGAGCGATGAACGATCCGGATCTGGTCAATCGTCTGGAGGAAGCCGGAATTACCGAATACAGTAAGGCTATTGAAACAGGGACCAATCCTCTGTTGACCTTCCTGCTGGGATGGATCATTCCCATGGGATTCGCACTGTTGATCGGACGACTTCTGATGAACAGCCTGATGAAGCGAATGGGAGGAGATGGCCTGGGTATGAGCTTTGGAAAGAGCAATGCCAAGGTCTATGTACAGTCCACCGACGGTATCCATTTCTCTGATGTTGCCGGTGAAGATGAAGCAAAGGAACTACTGAAGGAGATCGTGGATTATCTGCATAATCCCGAGAGATATACGGAGATCGGTGCAACGATTCCCAAGGGGGCTTTACTGGTAGGCCCTCCAGGTACCGGTAAGACACTATTGGCAAAGGCAGTTGCCGGAGAAGCAAAGGTGCCTTTCTTCTCCATCTCCGGTTCGGAATTTGTGGAGATGTTCGTAGGTCAAGGTGCTGCCAGAGTCCGTGAACTGTTCAAGCAGGCAAATGAAAAAGCACCCTGTATCATCTTTATCGATGAGATCGATACCATCGGTAAGCGCCGTGATGGAATCAATTCCATCGGTGGTAATGACGAAAGAGAGCAGACACTGAATCAGCTGCTGGCAGAGATGGATGGTTTTAATGCCAGCAAGGGTGTTATCATCCTGGCAGCAACAAACCGCCCGGATTCTCTGGACCCGGCACTGCTCAGACCCGGTCGTTTTGATCGCCGTGTCCCTGTCGAGCTTCCGGATCTGCAGGGAAGAGTCGATATCCTGAAGGTCCATGCCCGTAAGGTCAAGATGGGCGACAACGTGGATTTCGATGCGATCGCCAAAATGGCCGTAGGAGCCTCCGGCGCAGAGCTCGCCAACATGATCAATGAATCCGCCCTTCGTGCTGTCAGAGCAGGCCGCAAGTATGTGACCCAGAATGACCTGGAAGAGAGTGTTGAAGTGGTCATTGCCGGATATCAGAAGAAAAATGCGATCCTTTCCGATAGTGAAAAGAGGATCGTTGCCTATCATGAGATCGGACATGCTCTGGTCGCTGCACTGCAGAGTCATTCGGCACCGGTCACGAAGATCACCATTATCCCCCGTACCTCCGGTGCCCTCGGATATACCATGCAGGTGGATGAGGATCAGCACAATCTGATGAACAAGGCGGAGATCGAGAACAAGATCGCCACTTTGACAGGCGGACGTATTGCGGAGGATCTGATCTTCCATAACATTACCACCGGAGCATCCAACGATATTGAGCAGGCCACCAAGTTGGCAAGAGCCATGGTGACCCGTTTTGGCATGACGGATGAATTCGGCATGGTTGCTCTGGAAACTGTTACCAACCAGTATCTGGGCGGAGACACCTCTCTGGCATGCTCTTCCGAAACCGCTGCCCGTATCGACGAGCTGGTAGTGAATGTGGTCAAAACACAGTATGCCAAGGCGGAGGCCCTTCTTCGTTCCCATATGAAGGAACTCAATGCACTGGCAAACTTCCTCTATGACCATGAGACCATTACCGGTGAAGAGTTCATGGGATTGCTTGACCAGATGAAGGAAGAAAACGGATTATCCTGACAAATAAAGAAAAAAGCACGGAAGATCCCTATGCAGCTAAACAGGCTGCTTCGGGATATTTCCGTGCTTTTTAGCTATGGTTTTCATGATACAAAAAAGTCCGAAGGCTTCCCGACATAGCATGATGAGCTAGGGAGGGATCCTTCGGACTTTTCTATTAGTTGAAATTTAGTTCTTTAAGCTCTGGAGAGGAGCGGGGATTCTTCCACCGCGACGGATAAAGTCTGCGCTGGACTCTTCGTGGACCGGCATGATGGGAGCAAAACCAAGCAATCCGCCCAGCTCGATCATCTCGCCAACACCTTTGCCTTCTACGGGGATGATACGGACAGCAGTGGTCTTGGAGTTGACCATACCGATGGCAGCTTCATCTGCGATGATAGCGGAAATAGTCTCTGCAGTGGTGGTTCCGGGAACAGCGATCATATCCAGACCGACGGAGCAGACACAGGTCATAGCTTCCAGCTTTTCCAGTGTCAGAGTACCGCGCTGAGCAGCAGCGATCATACCTTCATCTTCGGAAACAGGAATGAAAGCACCGGACAATCCGCCAACATGGGAGGATGCCATAACGCCGCCCTTCTTGACAGCATCGTTCAGCATAGCCAGAGCTGCGGTGGTACCATGGGTGCCGCAGACCTCCAGACCCATCTCTTCCAGAATACGGGCAACAGAGTCACCGACAGCGGGAGTGGGAGCTAGGGAAAGATCGACGATACCGAAGGGAACTCTCAAGCGGGAAGAAGCCTCGGTGGCGACCATCTGACCCATACGGGTGATCTGGAAAGCGGTCTTCTTAATAGTTTCAGCAACCTCATCGAAAGAAGCACCTTTGCACTTCTTAAGAGCGTGATGGACAACACCGGGTCCGGAGACACCGACGTTGATAACACAGTCTGCCTCGCCAACGCCAAGGAATGCACCCGCCATGAAGGGGTTATCTTCTACTGCATTGCAGAAAACGACCAGCTTGGCACAGCCAAGTCCATCGGTTTCACGGGTCAGATGAGCAGTATCTTTAATGATGCGTCCCATCTGAGCGACAGCATCCATGTTGATACCTGCCTTGGTGGAACCGACATTAACGCTGGAGCAGACGATATCGGTGGAAGCAAGCGCTTCGGGAATAGAATTCAGAAGAATACGATCTCCCTTGGTGAAGCCTTTCTGGACCAGAGCGGAGAAACCGCCGATGAAGTTGACACCGCACATTTTGGCAGCGCGATCCAGTGTCTTGGCGAACATGGTGTAGTCATTAGCAGTGGTGCTGCCGGCGACCAGGGAGATAGGGGTGACAGAGATACGCTTGTTGACGATCGGGATACCGAATTCATGCTCGATATCCTCACCGGTCTTGACCAGATGTTCTGCCTGACGGGTGATCTTTTCGTAGATACGATCGCAGCATCTCTGAGGGTCTTCGGAGATACAATCCAGCAGGGAGATACCCATGGTAATGGTACGGATATCCAAGTGCTGTTTGTCGATCATATTGATCGTCTCAAAGATATTACTTGTATTGCTCAGCATGGGACACCTCAGATCTTGTGCATGGCATCGAAGATGTCTTCGCGCTGGATACGGATGGACAGGCCGCGTCCCTCACCATATGCGCCGAGAGCTTCGCCCAGATCCTTGAAAGAGGTGACACACTCGGACAGGTCTACGACCATGATCATGGTGAAGAAGCCCTGCATAATAGTCTGGCTGATATCCAGAACATTGATCTTATAGTCAGCCAGCTGGTTGCAGACGCCGGCGATAATGCCGACCTGATCCTTGCCGACAACGGTAACGATTGCTTTCATGTAGAAATTCCTTTCTCGAATAACGAGTTCCAATCATAGATATCGATGTGTTAACTTACACTATTCTCATATTATAGTCTATGAAAAAAAGATAAACAATTGAACAATCCGAGAAAAGAAGCGGGATTGCAAGAGGGTTATTGAACGAAATGCAAAAATTATCCAGTAACTGGGGATGGAGTATTGTAAATCTGCAGGAAATATGGTACTAATATGCAGCAAGCAAAAGCTGAAAAAATAAACTCTGCGAAGGACTGTTTCCCATCCGCAAAGGACGAGACGATTCTAAGTTAGAAAGAAAAGGAAAGAAAATGAAACGTATATTGAGCTCAGACAATACCAAAAGGAAATGGATCGTATTGCCGCTGGTCGTAGCTCTGATGTTGACTGTCCTTTCAGGATGTCAGCAGAAAAGTGCCGAAGAACCAGCATCAGACAGAAATAGCAAGGTTGCAGAGAACAGTTCCGATGAAGGAACGGTCATGGAAGAAGAGACGAGCGAAAAAGAAGAGTCTTCTGTGGCGGTAGAAGTCTTAGAAAGTGCTGTGGAAGAGGAAGAAATCGCCAATGAGAATGTCAAAGAGGAGACACCTATCCAGGAAGTGATGGTTCCCGGTCCCTTTGAACTTTCCGATGTTCAACCGACCATCAAGGATGGAAAGTATCAGTACAATCCTTATGTGCTGTCACAGGAAGCCATCCAGTGCTTTGATGAAAACCTTTATGCATTTTATAAGGACTTCATTACAGCATATATGAACTATGAGACCAGTTGTTACTGTCCTTCCAGAGAATATGTGCAGCAGCTCAATATGATCCTGGACTATGAGTGTGCTTTCTATCAATGGGATGATCTGGATCTTAACTGGGCTGTAGGCTATGATGAAAGTAACCATTGCCTGAGCTGGGAGTATTTGGTAGATCAGGAAACGCTTCAGGAGCGCATTGGTCTTGTGGGAGAGGCTATGCAGGAGTACCTGGATCTGGTATCACCTGAGGATGACGAAGCAGATAAGATGCAGACGCTGTATCATGCGTTCTGTCCGCAGATGACCTACGATTATGACAGCATGGATAGCCGTGAGAATATTGAAAGCTGTTATGCTTTTCTGGAACATAGAGGTATCTGTGTTACCTTTGCCTATGCCTTTTCTCAGCTCCTTTCACAGGTAGGGATCGATGTCACTATTGGCGCAGGTCCTGTGGGCGATGAGAGTCATGTATGGAATTATGCCTGCATCAACGGGGAGTACTATTTCTTCGATACCACCTTTGAACTGAATTTTAAAGAGGGAAATGCCTATGTTTACTATGGTATGACGCTGGAAGAGAGAGTAGACAGCGGTGCGGAGGAAGATAGTATGTGGCTCGGACGATACCAGAGTTACGAAATTGTTACAGCAGAATCCCATTTGAACGTCCATTGACAAAAACAAGGGTCCATTATCATCGGGAATGATGATAATGGACCCTTAAATTTTTCTCAGATCAATCGTGGATTATTTACAAGCTTCCTTGATAACAGTGATAGCCTTTGCAAGAACATCCTCGGGAATATTCAAAGCAGGAAGCAGACGGACACGATCCTTGGCGGTCAGGCAAAGGACACCGTTCTCCATGCACTTGGCAAGGACTTCACCGGCAGGCTTGACGGTCTTGATACCGATCATCAGTCCCAGACCGCTGACACTCTCTACACCCTCGGCACCATTAAAGGCGTCGAAGATCATCTGGCTCTTTTTCTGAACATCGGCAAGAAGGGCAGCGTCGATCCTCTCAAGGACAGAAACAGCAGCTGCACAGCATACAGGGTTACCACCGAAGGTAGAACCATGATCACCATAGGAGAAGACATTCTGCAGTTTCTCGCTCAGCATGGTAGCACCAAGGGGAAGACCACCGGCAAGACCCTTTGCAGTGGAAACGATGTCAGGAGTGACACCAAAGGTCATGTAGGAATAGAGCATACCGCTTCGGCCGTTTCCGGTCTGGACTTCGTCGACCATGAAGGGAATGTCGTTTTCCTTACAGAAAGCATCCACAGCCTTGATGTAGTCAGCATTCAAAGGCATAACACCGCCTTCACCCTGGACACACTCCAGCAGGATACCGGCGATCTTGACATTCTTGGAAAGCTCGATCAGCTTGTCCATGTCGTTAGCATCCACGGAGACAAAACCGGGAGTCAGAGGCTGGAACAGTTCATGATAATGTTCCTGACCGGTAGCGGACAGGGTCGTCAGTGTACGGCCGTGGAAGGAGTTGTTCATGGTAACGATGGTATAGCAATCGGCACCCTTCTTCTCAGCGGAATACTTTCTGGCAGCCTTGATGGCACATTCATTGGCTTCAGCACCGGAGTTGGAGAAGAAGACCTTGCTCATACCGGTCTTTTCGCAGAGCATTGCTGCCAGCTTGGCGCAGGGCTCAGTGTAGTACAGGTTGGACATATGCTGTACCTTGCCGATCTGAGCGATGATGGCCTGCTGCCAGATGTCATCGGCAATACCGAAGGAAGTAACAGCGATACCGCTTCCCAGATCGATGTATTCCTTGCCGGTCTCATCTTTAACGATGGAACCCTTACCGGATACGATCTCTACAGGGAAACGCTTGTAGGTAGATGCAATATATTTCTGGTCAAGTTCTTTGGTGTTCATGGTTTGTTCCTTTTATTGGTAGTTCAGTGTTTTTCTCATTCGGGGTTTGATCAGGGCTTGATCCAGGTGCCGGCACCTTCGTTGGTCAGAAGCTCCATCAGGATGGAGTGGGGAACACGGCCATCCATGATGACAACATTCTTAACACCCTTATTGATGGCGGTGATACAGCAGTCGACCTTGGGGATCATACCACCGGAGATGACACCTTCAGCATAAAGTTCGTTAGCTTCATCCACAGTGATCTCGGGGATCAGAGTAGAAGGATCATCCTTGTCTCTGAGGACACCGGCGATGTCGGTCATCATAATGAGACGCTCTGCACCCAGTGCACCGGCAATGAAGGCAGCAGCGGTGTCGCCGTTGATGTTGTAGGCATTGCCCTGTTTGTCGCAGCCGATGGTGGAGATAACGGGAATGTAGTTCTTTTCCAGCAGATCCAGGATCGGACGAACGTGCACTTTAGTGATCTCACCGACGAAGCCCAGACGCTCATCTTTGATCTTGGCTTCGATCAGACGGCCGTCCATACCGGAAAGGCCGATGGCATGGGCACCTTTCTTTTCCAGCAGGTTGACCAGAGTCTTGTTGACCTTACCGGCCAGAACCATCTGAACGATGTCCACCGTTTCTTTGTCGGTAACACGCAGACCGTCCACAAACTCAGGAACCTTGCCCAGACGCTTCATCAGATCGTTGATCTCAGGACCACCGCCGTGGACCAGGATAACTTTGACACCGATCAGGTGCAGCAGGACCAGATCCTCCATGACCTGCTGTTTAAGTTCTTCGTTGATCATAGCGTTGCCGCCGTATTTAACGACAACGATCTTTCCAACGTAACGTTTAATGTAGGGGAGCGCCTGAGTCAGTATCTCAGCGCGCTGGATGTTGGTAATCTCACTCATTTTCAGTACCTCGATCTATAGCGATATCAGGTGCGGTAATCTCCATTGATTGAAAATTAACGGGGCAAAAGACTAACGTATCAGGTACGATAATCTCCGTTAATTTTTACGTAGTCATAGGTCAGATCGCATCCCCATGCGGTGGAAGCGGCCTCACCATCTTTCAGGTCGATCAGGATCTCGATCTCTTTCTCCAGAAGGATCTCTTTAGCGATCTCCTCGGAGAACTCAACACCGGCACCATCGACGCAGACGGTAATGGCACCCTTGCTGCTCTTAAAGGAAACATCGATCTTGGTGACATCTACGTCAGCACCGCTGTAGCCGATGGCACAAAGGACACGGCCCCAGTTAGCATCTGCACCGAACATGGCGGCCTTTAACAGGCTGGAGCAGATAACACTCTTAGCGACGATCTTGGCAGTCTCCAGAGTCTTTCCTCCGCTGACCTTGCATTCCAGAAGCTTGGTAGCGCCTTCACCGTCTCCGGCGATGCAGCGGCAAAGGTGAACAGTAATGGAATTGAGTGCTGCCATGAAGGCGTCGAAATCAGCGCCCTCAGAAGTGATCTCTACATTGCCTGCCATGCCGTTAGCCAGAACAGTGACCATATCATTGGTGGAGGTGTCTCCATCGACGCTGACCATGTTGAAGGTATTCTGGATATCGGAGGAAAGAGCCTTCTGCAGCATACAGGGAGCGATGGCAGCATCGGTGGTAATGAATACCAGCATGGTAGCCATGTTGGGGTGGATCATTCCGCTTCCCTTGGCGATACCGCCCATATGACAGATCTTGCCGCCGATCTCAAACTCAACGGCTACTTCCTTCATAACGGTATCGGTAGTCATGATTCCTTCTGCGGCATCAGCACTTCCGTTCTTGTTCAGACCGGCAACCAGAGAGGGAATACCCTGAGCGATAGGCTCCAGATCCAAAGGCTGTCCGATGACACCGGTGGAAGCAACGACGATATCCTTTGCATCCAGGTTCAGCGCCTTAGCGGTCAGCTCGCACATGCCCTCGGCAATCTCGATGCCGTTAGCGTTGCAGGTGTTAGCATTGCCACTGTTAACGATGGCAGCCTGAGCCTTTCCATCGGCAATGTGGTTCTTGGTAACGGTCAGGGGAGCACCCTTGACCAGATTCTTGGTATAGACAGCTGCACAGGAGGCAGGGACTTCACTGTAGATCAGAGAAAGATCGCGCTTGGTACGATTCTTGCGGATACCGCAATGAACACCATTTGCTGTAAATCCGGTAGCTGCGGTAACACCGCCATTGATGAATTTCATGGTTGAACTCCTTTATATTTCATTCAGCTCTTTCGTTTATACGTTCAGTCCTTCAGCTTCATCAAGACCCAGAACGATATTCATGTTCTGGACAGCGGAGCCGGAAGCACCTTTTCCAAGGTTGTCAAAGCGGGAAACCAGCAGGATGCGGTCCTCATTGCCGAAAACACCGACCTGCATATCATCTCTGCCTTCGTAGGCATTCGCGGAGAGGAAACCGCTCTCGTCGGAAGCATCCACGAAGTGGACCAGACCCTCTTTATAATAGTCGGCGTAGACAGCCTTGATATCGTCGATGGTACC
>JAZUIK010000148.1:0-5375 GCA_045642205.1 Bianqueaceae bacterium | reverse complement strand
CTGTAAGAGTTTAATTACGAAAACTACGCCGCAGGATGCAAATCCTGCGGCGTTTCACTAAACGAAAGGAGAGGTACCATGTTTGACACCATTCGTTCTGTCGCTTATCTTGTTGGAATGTATTTCCGTTCCAGAAAAGTCTTAAGAAAAGCATGGAAGATGTCCGAGTATGATCGATGGAGGAGTGTCTATGAGTTTTCTCGCCCTGAGGCAGAGAATCTGATGTTAGCTACTCGCTCCCGGGTGATCTATCATGGTCTGGAAAACATTCCTGAGAGGAAAGATGGAGATCAGGGACTTCTCTTTGCCGGTAATCACCAGAGTTATCTGGATATTCCGGTCCTTTTAAGTGTTATGGATATGCCTACCGGTTTTGTTGCCAAGAGTGAACTGGCAAAGACACCTCTTGTCAAGGATCTGTGTAAAGCCAATGGTTCTCTGTTCATGGTACAGCAGGATATCCGTCAGAGTGTACAGGTGATCCGTCAGGCAAGCGAAAGATTGCAGCAAGGCTTAAATATGGTCATCTTCCCCGAAGGAGCCAGAAGTATGTCTCCCAAGATCGATGTCTTTAAGAAAGGTTCCCTTCGTGCAGCCACCGCTGTCAAAGCAAAGATCGTTCCCTTCCGTATCGAAAATCTCTATGCGGTTCTGGAAGGTAACGAAAAGTTCAGAGTTACTCCCAAAGAGGTCCATGTATATTTCGGTGAGCCCATCGAGACCAAGGACCTGACCAGAGAAGAGATCTACAATCTGGCTGACAAAGTAAGAGACATCGTTATTAATTTGAAATAAGAATGTAACTGAATCCTGTTGAACAGGATGAGTATATATACTAAAAGCCCCTAGTGTCTATTAACAGCATTGCAAATCTGCACCGCTTTAAGTAGACGACACTAGGGGCTTTTTGTTATTTACTACATGATCAAGTCTTTAACTTCATGACTCCGTCCTGCCACTTCATGGAGTAGTAGCGGATAATGGGAGGAATGGTTCCGATCAGCCAGCCGAGAGGCTCCGCAAACCAGATACCGAAGTAACCGAAGATCTTACCCAGAACTACGGAGAAGAAGATCTTGCAGAACAGTTCGATGAAAGCGGAGATCATGGGGATCTTAATCTCACCCATACCCTTCAGAGCGAAGTTGTAAAGCATGACCCATCCCATGGGGATGAAGAAGGAACTGTTGACCTTCAGGAAGCCGTGGGCGATCTTCTGGACCTCGATGTTGTCAGGAACGAAGAGGGCAGCCATCTGCTGGCCGAAGATCCATACGAGAAGGGCAGCTCCGACGGTCATAATGAGAAGGACAAAGAAGGAATAGCGGACACCTTTCTTTAAACGATCGATATCTTTGGCACCGGCATTCTGACCGGCATAAGTCGAAATGGCCTGACAGAAGGTGGTAAAAGAGAACCAGGAGATCTCTTCGACGCGGACACCGGCGGTATATCCTTCAACGACCAGGGTTCCGAAGGAGTTGATAACGCCCTGCATGACCATCATACCGATGGTGAAGCAGCCGCTCTGAAGACCCATAGGGACTCCCATTTTGAGTACTCGCTGTACGATATCCTTATCCGGTTTAAGCTCTTTCAAAGTAAAGCGCATAATGGGATAGCGGATATATGTATAGATGAGTGTCATCAGTGCGGAGATGCCCTGAGAGGTGATGGTAGCGATGGCAACACCCTGTACTCCCATTCCCAGCCACTTGATAAAGATGTAATCCAGGAAGATGTTCAAAAGGGAAGAGATGATCAGAAAGATCAGGGGAGCCAGAGAATCACCCAGTGCTCTGCAGACCGCAGCGGCCATGTTATAGGTCAGGGTACAGACCAGACCCGCCATCAGGATCGTAGAGTAGGTGAAGGACATCTGGATGATCTCATCCGGAGTCTGCAAAAGACGAAGGATGGGACGATTCAGAGAAAGGGCAACGATGGTCATGAGCACTGCGGTTGCCAAGGTCATGATGATGGAGTTCACCGAAGCACGATGTACCTTTTCATCATTTTTGGCACCGACATACTGGGAGACAATAATGCCGAGGGCGGTACAGATACCGATGGCCACATTCTGGAAGAAGTGGATCATGGCAGCACAGGCACCTACAGCAGCCATCGCTTCAGGGCTGACATAGTGTCCCATAAACCAGAAGTCTACTGTGGTGTAGAGCTGCTGGAAAACGGCACCGATCAGCATGGGAATGGAAAAGAGCATCAAAACCTTCAGAGGATGTCCCTGGGTCATATCGATGCTTTTTCTCTTAGCAGTGGTAGCAGACATAATAGTGACCTTTTGTGTTCAGATTGAAAGCAGGGAGCAAAAGAAAAGAGTCTTTACCGAAAGATAAAGACTCATCTCTTATCTCCATATCCTGTGATTATACAACTCTTTTGGATGAATTGGTACAATCAGAGACAGGAAATTTAAATTATTTAAAAAAGGTTGGGCCGTAAAGAAAAATCCATTAAGACAGGATCAATCTGTTTCCTCTGAAGGAGCTATGCCCGCATCGGCCATGATCTCATGACGTACATTCTTCAAGGTGGGATCTACACTTAAGAAAGTGGTGGGAGTTTCTCTGGCCATCAAAGGATCTACCGTTCCCATCTCTTCCTGGGCCTTGCGACGTTCTTCAAAGAATTGGAAGACAGATTCGGCTGCCGGACGGTTCATACCGTCCACAGACAGGAGATCCTCGATGGAGGCATTAGCGATATCATCGATGGAAGCATAGTGCTTTAAGAGCAGTTTGCGTCTGGTCTCACCGATACCCTTGATATCCTCTAAGATGGAATGGGTCTGAGCATCGGAACGGAGTTTACGATGATAGGAGATAGCAAAGCGGTGGGCTTCATCCTGGATACGGGTGATCAGAAGGAATGCGTCTCTATTGGAACCAAATTCGATCTCCTGATTGTTAAAGTACAGTCCTCTGGTACGGTGGTGGTCATCCTTGACCATACCTGCCACAGGGATCTGCAGACCGACCTTTTCCAGAACGGAGAGGGCGATGTTGACCTGGCCCTTTCCACCATCCATGAGCAGAAGGTCCGGCAACCTGGTAAAGCTGCCGTTGCGTACATCCTTGCCTTCTTCTTCCAGCTGAGTGATCTCTTCGATGGCGTGGACAAAACGTCTGGTCAGGACCTCTTCCATAGAAGCATAGTCATCTGCCCCAATGACAGTCTGGATCTTGAACTTTCGATAGTCGGAGTTCTTGGGCTTTCCATCTTCGAAGACCACCATGGAACCGACAGCCTCCGTTCCAAAGGTGTGAGAAATATCAAAGGCCTCCACACGGTGGAGTTCAAAGGCTTCGAAAGAGAGCAGGTTTGCCAGCTGTTTCATAGCGCCCTTGGTCCGTTTATCTTCCGCCTTCAAGCGGGATCCGAACTGAGACATCTGCAACTTGGCATTATTCTGTGCCAGAGAGACCAGTTTCGCTTTATCACCACGCTGGGGACAGAGAATGTGGGCATGGGCTCCATGCTGTTCTTTGTTGGAAGCAAGCTTGGAGGTAAGAAACTCTTCCAGCAGTTTCTGATCCGGAGGAAGAGAGGCTACCAAGAGTTCTCTGGGCACATACGCAGTGCCGGAGTAGAACTGCTGGATGAAATAGCCGATGATCTGTCCATCTTCCATGTAACCACAGGATTCCATCATGAAATGTTCGCGGCCCATGAGTTTTCCGTCTCTGATAAAGAAGACCTGGACCAGTGCGTTATCTTCATCCTTTGCCAGAGCGATGACATCTCGATCTTCATCGGTGCCTGCCCGTTCGATCTTCTGGTTCTGGGAGATGAATTCGATATTTTTGATACGATCTCTATAGATGGCAGCCTGTTCAAAGTTCAGTTCCATGCTGGCCTTTTGCATCTGCTTTTTCAGATCCGCAATGACCTCGGAATGCTTTCCCTGCAAAAGGGAGATTGCCTGAGAGATCATTTCCTGGTACTGGGTACTGTCTGCCTTACCGGTACAGGGACCACAGCATTTTCCGATATGATAGTTTAAGCAGGGGCGTTCCTTTCCGATATCACGGGGAAGGACTCTTTGACAGGTCTTTAAGGGCCAGAGCTGACCAATGAGCTCTAAGATATCATTGACCGCATTGGCACTGGTATAGGGCCCGAAATAGCGGGCACCGTCTCGTAAGACCTTACGGGTCTTTAAGATCCTGGGAAAGGCTTCCTGCTGGGTTACCTTGATATAGGGATATTGCTTATCGTCCTTCAATAAGGTGTTATAGGGAGGACGATGCTTTTTGATCAGGTTGTTTTCTAAGATCAGGGCTTCCATTTCGGAATCCGTGACGATGTACTCGAAATATTCGATGCGCTGGACCATGCGGCGGATAGTCTCAGACTTACCGGCAGGATTCTGGAAATACTGCCTTACACGATTGTGCAGGTCAATAGCCTTGCCGACATAGAGAATGTAATCTCCTTCATGCATGATGTAGACACCGCTGCGATGGGGGATCTTTTTTAGTTCTGCCGGGATATCGAACATGGGAAGCCTCCTTTCTTAAAGATAGTAGTGTAAATTCTATCATGGAGCGGGGGAGAACGTCAACGAAGGTGGTCTGACAATGCACACACAGCTCCTTAAAATGCTCAATCCGGCAGCTGAGTTTAATGGATTCTTCATGGTCTGTTCATTGACTATAGTGGCGCAAAATGTTAAAATTTTCATTATTATGCCATATTATGTCGAAACATATATTGGGAGGATCTATGAGATCAATTCGTAAGAGGTTGCTGTTCCCGGCCATGCTGATTTTCTTTATCCTGATGGCTCTGATCATTTTTGTCGGAGTCCGCGTGTACGATCATTTTTACGGAATGCATCGTGTCAGCGCATGGGAGTATACGCCGGAGATTGCCGAGAATGAATATAACATCGTCTACAACGCAGAGTACTATGGAAAAGCCGTCGTCTTTGGTGAGGATCTGTATCTGAATCTGGATTTCATCAACGATACCTGGGGACACGAGCTGTTCTTCTATGCGGCAGACGTTTATAAGGTATACTATACATCCCAGACCACCATGCTGGAGTACAGCGTAGGTAACGGTGACTTTATCGTCGTGGATGGTGTCGTCTATATGAAGGCCGCCTTTGCTACAGAGGCATTGGGTGTCCAGTATTATGTGAACGATATCGACAGACTGGTCATGGTGCGCCGTGTCAGCGGTAATGTGGCCAATGTCGAACGTTTCCGTTCCTTTCTGCGCTTAAGTCCCGATCTGAACGATCATCTCTATACCGTGGAATTGGATCGCAACGAGCAGGTAGAGGTATACGGAGAAGAGGTCAACGGTTTTTACTATGTGGTCTCTCAGAGCGGATATATGGGGTATAT
>JAZUIK010000147.1:0-5801 GCA_045642205.1 Bianqueaceae bacterium | reverse complement strand
CTCTCGGTTGGTCAGCTTGAAGATCTGAGGAAGCTCCTGCTCGATGGAGGTGATACATCGGGGATTGCGGCACTTGATTACGTTAGTAATGGTCTCGGGCAGCTGCAGAGCCTTACGCTCAACGATAACGCTATCCTTGATGTAGCTGACAGTGATACCGGGATCGATATAGCCAAGTACATCCAGATCTACATCGATAGTCTCGAAGATCTTGATGATATCCTTGCGGCCCATCTTCTGAGACTCAACGTTCTTTAAGATAGCGACGGGGCACTCCAGCTTATCCAGACGAAGGTGGCTGTAGATCTCCATTGCCTTGCCGGCGGTGATATGGTCCAGAACGATTCCGTTGTTTACGGGATTGACGATCATCATAATGCGAGTCCTCCTTAGTTGATTCCCAGAAGTTTCATGATCAGAGCCATACGGACATATTTTCCGTACAGAGCCTGATCAAAGTAATCTGCTCTGGGGTCGTTGTCGATCTCGACGGAGATCTCATTGACACGGGGCAGGGGATGCATGATGGAAAGATCGGCTTTCGCATTCTTCAGCTTCGCAGGAGTCAGGATGAAGCTGTCCTTTAAGCGAACGTAATCTTCTTCGTTGAAGAAACGCTCCTTCTGGACTCTGGTCATGTACAGGATATCCAGATCGCCGATGACCTCGTCCAGGTCAGTAGTCTCTACATAAGGAATGCCTTCCTCTTCCAGAATATCATCACGGACATAGCTGGGAAGATCCAGCTCCGGAGGAGAGATCAGGACAAACTTGATACCCTCGTAGCGGCTCATAGCCTCGATCAGAGAATGAACGGTACGACCAAATTTCAGGTCTCCGCACAGTCCGACGGTCAGATTGTTCAGACGACCCTTCTTACGCGCGATGGTGATCAGGTCGGTCAGGGTCTGGGTCGGATGGTTGTGTCCGCCATCACCGGCGTTGATGATGGGTACCAGAGACTTCATGGAAGCGACGGTAGGAGCACCTTCCTTGGGATGGCGCATAGCGATGATATCAGCGTAACCGCTGACGACACGGACGGTGTCGGCAACGCTCTCACCTTTGGCAGCAGAGGAACTCTGTGCCTCGCTGAAGCCAAGAACATGACCACCAAGTTCATACATGGCAGCTTCAAAGCTCAAACGGGTACGGGTGGAAGGCTCGAAGAACAGAGTAGCCAGCTTCTTACCTTCACACTTGTGAGCGTATGCAGCGGGATCATCAATGATCTTGTTACCGATCTCGATCAGTTCATCGATCTCCTTGGTAGACAGATCCATAATGTTAATTAAATCACGCATTGTAAAATCCTCTCGATTTCATCTAAATTTAGCGAAGGATATCGGAAAAGCGGCTATGCCGCTTTTCGTCTCGAACTTCAGTAATTTCAGTTCAAAGGAATTTATTAGTTCGAGTGGATCCAGCTTTCGTCGGAAGGATTATTACGGAACTTGATCAGCTGAGCGATCTGCTCGGGCTTGATGTACTCCATGTCAGCAGCAACCTGAGCGATGGTGTCGAAGTTGGTCAGGCTGACGTTCTTAACGTTAGCAGCTGCAAGACGATCGATACCTTTCTGCATGCCATAGGTGAAGATGGAGACGATACCGAGAACTTCAGCACCAGCCTCACGGAGGACATCGACAACCTCGATAACACTTCCGCCGGTGGAGATCAGATCCTCAACAACAACGACCTTCTGGCCCTTCTCAAGGCGACCTTCGATCTGGTTCTTACGGCCGTGGTCCTTAGCGCCGGAACGAACGTAGCCCATGGGCAGGTTCAGGATGTCAGCAGCGATAGCAGCGTGAGCGATACCTGCGGTGGAGGTTCCCATCAGGACTTCAGCCTCGGGATACTGCTCGATAATGGTACGAGCGATGGCATGCTCAACGATATCTCTCTGAGCGGGAGCGGTCAGGATCAGACGGTTATCACAGTAAACAGGGCTCTTGATGCCGCTTGCCCAGGTAAAGGGCTCCTCGGGACGGAAGAAGACAGCCTTGATCTCCAATAAAGCTTTAGCAACACTGATCTCAGTTTTCATTGTAGTTTCTCCTTGATTCATATAGTTTATATAGATGATCGATTCACCCAACGTCGTTCGGATCGATCACATCACTCAAATTAATCCGTTTCGCCGGATAAAATATTATCGAATACTCTTTTTCGCTGCTTACGAGCCATTGCTTTGCACCGGCTCGTAAGTTCGAAAAAGAGTCTCTTCATATATTTTTATCCAAGAAACTCTCGGCAGCATCTCTCATAAGCGGCTACCGGATCTTCTGCAGCGGTAATGGGACGGCCGACAACGATGTAATCGGAACCGATGGCCTTTGCCTGAGCGGGAGTCATAACGCGGACCTGGTCACCCTTCTCGCCATCAGCGAAACGAACGCCGGGGGTAACGGTAACGAAGTTGTCACCGCAGGTCTCATGGACCTTACCTGCTTCCAGAGGAGAGCAGACAACACCGTCCAGACCGGCTTCAGCAGCGTTCTTTGCATAGTGCATAACGACCTTGTCGATGGGAGCATCGATCAGGAGCTCTTCGGTCATTCTCTCCTGAGAAGTACTGGTCAGCTGGGTAACGGCGATCAGCATGGGGCGGGTTCCGTCAGGTCTGGTCAGACCTTCCAGAGCAGCTTCCATCATAGCCTTGGTTCCGGCTGCATGGAGGTTGGTCATATCGACATCCAGACCGGCAAGTACAGCCATGGACTTCTTAACGGTATTGGGAATATCATGCAGCTTCAGGTCAAGGAAGATCTTGTGACCGCGAGATTTGATCTCCTTAACGATCTCGGGACCTGCAGAGTAGAACAGCTCCATACCGATCTTAACAAAAGGCTTCTTGCCCTCGAACTTGTCCAGGAAATTCAGGCAGGCTTCCTTGCTGCTGAAATCGCAAGCGATGATAACGTCTTTGCTCATTAGTGTGCACCTCCGATAATATCTGAAAGATTTTGAATGTTATATTTATCCATGACTCTGGGAAGATCTTCTACGATCTTCTTGGAGGCATAAGGATCAACAAGGTTGATAGCACCGGTCTCAACGGCGGTAGCGCCGGCCATCATCATCTCGATGACATCCTCCGCGGAGGAGACACCACCCATACCGATGATGGGAATGTTGACAGCATTGTAGACCTGGTAGACACAGCGCAGTGCGACCGGGAAGATGGCAGGACCGGAGAAACCGCCCATGGTGTTAGCCAGGATGGGTTTTCTGGTGCGCTTGTCGATGCGCATACCAAGCAGGGTGTTGATCAGGCTCAGACCGTCAGCGCCGGCTGCTTCACAGGCCTTGGCGATGGAAGCGATATCCGTAACATTGGGGGTCAGCTTGATGTAGACAGGCTTGGTGGTAACGGACTTGACTGCCTTGGTGACCTCGGCAGCCATTTCCGGCTGGGTACCGAAACTCATTCCGCCGCCGTGTACGTTGGGGCAGGAGATGTTGACTTCGATCAGACCGACCTGGGGCTCCTTGTCGATGAGCTCGCAGGTATATTTGTATTCATCGATGGAGAATCCGCTGACGTTGGCGACTACAGGCTTGTTAAAGCACTTTGCCAGCTTGGGAAGCTCCTCGCTGATGACTTTTTCTACACCGGGATTCTGCAGTCCGACGCTGTTCAGCATACCCTCTGCACACTCAGCGATACGGGGCGTGGGGTTGCCAAAACGGGGATCCTTGGTGGTTCCCTTGAAGGAGAAGGAGCCAAGGACATTGATATCATACAGCTCAGCGAATTCATAGCCGTAGCCGAAGGTTCCGCTGGCAGGGATGATCGGGTTATCCAGTACCAGACCGGACAGATTGACCTGAGTATTCTTTACCATATGATCTCCTCCTTTACCAGGACGGGGCCGTCCTTACAGATACGCTTGTTGCCGTATTTGGTCTTGCAGGAGCAGCCCATGCAGGCACCAAAACCGCAGCCCATACGCTCTTCGAAGCTCATCTCACCGGAAGTGGTGGTAGCATTGTAGACAGCCTTCAGCATAGGCTCGGGTCCGCAGGTGTAGAAGTAGTCGTAGGGGATCTCTTCTGTCTTCATGACATCCGTAACAAAGCCCTTGGTTCCGACGCTGCCGTCTGCGGTAGCTACATATGTCGTGCAGCCAAGATCCTTGAATTCCTTTTCGTAGAAGATCTCTTCTTCCTTATTAAAGCCCAGGATCACGGAGACATCCTTGTTCTGCTTCTTAAGTTCCTTGGCCAGCATATACAGAGGAGGAACACCTACGCCGCCGCCGATCAGAAGGACCTTATTGCCGCTCTTAGCAAGGTCGTAGCCATTGCCAAGGCCGGTCAGGATATCCAGGGTGATGCCGGGAGCCATCTGAGACATCTTCTCGGTACCGGTTCCGACGACCTTGTAGATCAGAGTCAGTGTATTGCCCTCGACATTGCAGACGGAAATGGGTCTGCGAAGGAAAAGGCCATCCAGAAGGATGTTGACAAACTGGCCGGGACCGGTGATACCGGAGGTATCGCCTACCAGCTCCATTTTATATACGCTGCGAGCGATCAGGTTGTTGCTCGTCACCGTAAAAAATGCTTGTTTCATGCGGTTTCTCCTTTGTTATATTTGTTTTGAACGTTATCGTATAAACAGTTATTTCTCTTCCCAGACGATCTCACCGTCTACCATGGTCAGCTTGCACTTTCCGCTCAAGGTGACACCCTTGAAGGGAGTGGCTTTTCCCATGGAGAGGAATTCATCGGGGTCGACGACGTAGCTCTCATTCAGGTTAAAGACCGTCAGGTCCGCTTTCTCACCGACTTCCAGATCGGTGCCGACGCCGAATCTTGCCTTGGGATTGTCATGCATGAGCTTCATCAGGTCTTCCAGAGTCAGTTCTCCGGTCTTGACCAGATAGGTGTACATCACAGCCAGCGAGGTCTCCAGACCGACAACGCCCATCAAAGAGCCTGCAAGGCCTCTGGATTTTTCCTCGGCACTGTGGGGCGCATGGTCGGTGATGATCATGTCCAGGGTGCCATCCTTGATGCCCTCCAAAAGAGCCAGACGGTCTTCTTCGGAACGGATCGGAGGATTCATCTTGAAGCGGCCGTCCTCCTGAAGCATCATATCGTTCATGACCAGATAATGGGGACCGGTCTCTGCAGTAACGTTGGCACCGCGGGCCTTGGCCTCACGGATGAGCTGTACACTTTCCTTGGCGGAAACATGGCAGACATGGTAGGGACAGTTCGTCTCTTCGCTCAGGCGGATGTCACGGCGGATCTCTTCATATTCACTGGCAGAGCAGATACCCTTATGGTTATGGAGACGGGCATATTCACCATCGTGGATATAGCCGCCTTTTAAGAGATCATTGACCTCACAGTGAGCGACCAGGATCTTTCCAAGGTCTCTGGTCTTTTCCATGGCGGTACGCATCATGGCTTCATCCTGAACACCCTTTCCGTCATCGGAGAAGGCGATGGCATCCTTGGCCATTCCCTCCAGGTCGGCCAGTTCTTCACCCTTTTCACCGACGGTGATGGCACCGTAGGGGTAGACATGGACCTTGGCCTTCTCACGGATGGACTCAAGTTCGAGAGCCAGGTGCTCCACGCTGTCGGGAACAGGATTCAGGTTCGGCATGGTCAGTACGGAGGTAAATCCGCCATGGGCTGCAGCCATGGAACCGGTCTCCATATTTTCCTTATACAAAAATCCCGGATCTCTGAAATGCACATGCACATCAATGAGACCCGGGAAGATGAAACACTGGTCGGCGGAAATGACAGTAACAGAAGCGTCATTTTCGGGAATAGAA
>JAZUIK010000146.1:0-11983 GCA_045642205.1 Bianqueaceae bacterium | reverse complement strand
GTTAAGTCAGGAGAAGATGAGCTCCTTTACGATGGTCTGACCCATCTGGAACACCGCGAGCTGATCCTTTCCAATGGAACGAAGGAATTTCGTTTTCCTTTTGTCATCTCCCTGCCCGCTCGGGCAAAGAAGAAGGTACCCTGTATCCTCTTTATCTCCGGCCATGGCCTGATCGGTGATTTCAGAGATGCCCCTGTCAAAGAGACAAATGAAGCAGGATTTGCTTTGATCCAGATCTTCTTTGCGGATCTGATCAACGATAATCACTACGGAGATTTCTCCGGTGGCCTGGCTGAGTTCTTTGGTCTGAATGATCCGAGAAAACCCAATGAGTGGGGAAAGATCGGTATGTGGGCCTACGGAACCTCCCGTGTCATGGATTATCTGATGACCAGGGACGATCTGGATAAAGACCACCTGATCCTCTCAGGTCATTCCCGACTTGGTAAGACGATCCTCTGGGCTGCTGCTCAGGATGATCGATACTATGGGATCATCGATAACGCCTCCGGTTACGGCGGCGCTGCTACTTCCAAGCATGGTACCGGCGAGAGAGTCACCGACTTTCTTCGTGCCGGCAGCTGGGACTGGTTCTGTGAAAACTTCAAGGATTATGCCGGCGAGAAAGAGGATGAAAAGCCCTATGATCAGGCCTATGTCCTTGCACTACTCGCTCCTAAATACCTCTGCCTCGGAACGGCTGATCAGGATCCGGGAGCCGATGCGGTTTCCATGTATCTGACGGCTCACCACGCCTCCTCTGCCTGGAAACTTTTCGGCAAAGATGGTCTGGTCACTCCGGACAGATTACCTTCTACCGGTGATGTATTTCACTCAGGTACTATCGGCTTCCATATGCGCAGTGGAAAACACGCTCTGACTATGGAAGACTGGGGACATTTTCTTGATTTCTATCGGGATAAGATCCGTCTGGAAGACGCTTCCTATTTCGATTGAATAGATTTTACCTACAAGCACAACAATTGAGAAAGGAACACATTATGGCTAAGATCGGTCTGCAAATGTATTCTATCCGTACCGTTGAGGGTACTTTACTGGAAAAGCTGGAAAAGGTCGCTGCTATGGGCTTTAATGGCGTCGAGTTCGCAGGATTTGGCGATTACTCCGCTGAAGAATTAAAGGCTAAGCTGGATGAACTCGGACTCATCTGTATGGGAACCCATACCGGAATCCAGCCCCTGAGAGAGGACTTAGAGGGCCAGATCGCTGCTCACAAGATCCTTGGAGCTTCCTACATCGTCTGCCCCTTCTTCCGTCCCGAGCTTCCTGAGGGTGCAACTCCCGAAGAGACTAAGGCTGCATGGCTGGCCTTTGCTAAGGAAATGAACGAGATCGGCGCTAAGATCAATGCGGCTGGTATGAAGTTCGGTTACCACAACCATTCTCATGAATTTGCTCCCATCGGAGATACCTGTGCAGAAGAGATCATCTTCAACAACACCGATCCTGCTAACGTTATCTGTGAACTGGATACCTGCTGGATCGAGAATACCGGCAGAAAGGCTGTCGATTTCATGGATCAGTACAAGGATGCCATGGAACTGCTCCACATCAAGGAACTGACCGCTGTCGGTGATCCTACTGCAAAGATCATCGGTCAGGGCTGCATCGACTTCCCTCCTATCATCGCTAAGGGAAATGAAGTAGGTGTCAAGTATCTGATCATCGAGCACGAAGGCCTGGAAGGCGACATCCTGGGCGATGTTAAGGGTGGCTTGGATTACCTCAGAAGTATTACTGATTAATTATCAATTTGCCGATCATTGAATCGATCGACAATAACGAAATACAGACAATAGAAGACTCTCTCCTGAAACAGCATAGTTCGCTGTAGAAGGAGAGAGTCTTCTTTGTCATATTACTATGATTTCGAATCCATCGAATCCATCAGGCTTCTTTGGAAATATTGATCCATTCAATGGCTCTGGAATAGATTTCCATCTCTTCCATATTCAGTTCGATAGCACTGTTATCACTGCCGCAGGCAGGAAATACGGTCTGATGCTTTTTCAAGGAATTGTCCAGATATACCTTAACTCCTTCATTGATACCAAAGGGACAGACACCACCGACGGCATGACCGATCAGGGGCTCTACCTCATCGAAAGCTAGCATCTTTGCCTTTGAATGGAAGTATGCTTTATATTTCGCATTGTCGATACGAGAGCATCCGGACATGACGATGACAATGGGTTCTTCATTAACTTTAAAGGACAGAGTCTTGGCAATACGATCAGGTTCAACACCCAGTGCCTGTGCTGCCAGTTCTACCGTAGCGGTAGATTCTTCCTTTTCGATGATCTTATCTTCCATCTGAAACTGAGCAAAATAAGCTTTTACTTTCTCGATCGCCATATGTTCTGTACACTCCTTTATCTGGTCTCAATATTATACCTCTGCTCTCCTTTTAAGACAACTGAGTCCTACCTATCGGCACATTAGTAAGGGATATAACTTCGCAATCTGACTTCGCCATCTGACTTTTGTCAGAACATCAATGTAAAAAACGGCACCTGCTGGAATATCCAACAGGTGCCGCGGCATTCTACATTTTTGCTCTGACCCCAAATGCGTACCGGTTTTATTCTTCGACGAGGATGTTCTTCTCGGTCTCAGGATCGAAGAAGTGCATGACCTTGCCTGCGCAGGTGACATACAGTTTCTTTCCGGATACCAGACTGTCACGAAGATCAGTAGACAGGTCGATGGTAGGAATACGAAGGATCAGTTTGGTGTCATCCTCAGTGTAAACGTGCAGATGGAGTTCGGAACCCATCATTTCGTTGACTTCCAGGGTGCAGGGGATGGCACCCTGATCGCCCTCCTGTGCCAGGACCATATGCTCAGGACGAACACCCAAAGTGATCTTGCCTGCTTCTGCCTTCTTCGCTGAGAGCATCTCTCCCTTGATACCATCTACCTTGATCTTGGAACCGAAGGGAGTCACATAGTACTCACCATTTTCCTTGATCAGTTCGGTGGACATGATATTCATCTTGGGTGCACCGATGAACTCTGCAACAAACAGATTCTTGGGCATCTCGAATACTTCGGTGGGGGTTCCTACCTGCATGATGTAACCGTCCTTCATGATGACGATACGATCACCAAGGGTCATAGCCTCGGTCTGGTCGTGGGTAACGTAGATGAAGGTGGTCTGCAGTCTCTGACGCAGCAGAATGATCTCTGCTCTCATCTGGTTACGGAGCTTGGCATCCAGATTGGACAAGGGTTCATCCATCAGGAACACCTTGGACTCACGGACCATAGCACGTCCGATAGCGACTCTCTGGCGCTGTCCGCCGGAGAGGGCTCTGGGCTTACGCATCAGATACTCGGTAATGCCAAGGATATCAGCAGCCTTGGTAACACGCTCATAGATCTCATCCTCGGGCATCTTCTGCAGACGCAGGGAGAATGCGATGTTATCGTATACGCTCATATGAGGATACAGTGCATAGTTCTGGAAGACCATGGCAATACCACGATCCTTGGGCTGCAGATCGTTAACGACCTCGCCGTCGATCTCAACGGTACCACCGCTGATGTCCTCAAGACCTGCGACCATACGCAGTGTAGTACTCTTTCCGCATCCGGAAGGACCTACGAATACGATAAACTCTTTATCTTTAATATCCAGATTAAAATCATGGACAGCTACGACATCCTTGTCGTAGACCTTTTTAACATTTGTCAGCTTGACACTTGCCATTTCAAATTACTCCTTTTTGAAGTTCTCAAAGATCATCCCTTAACAGCACCACCGGTAACACCTTCTACATAGTACTTCTGCAAGCACATGAAGAGGACAGCCACCGGGATCGCAACGATTACACCACCGGCACAGAACATGGTATATCTCTGGTCGATCATATCCAGAGACAGCCAGTTGTTCAGACCGACTGCAACGTTCATACCTGCCGAGGTACCGAAAGAAATGTATCTGGCAAATACGAAGTCTCCCCAGGGTCCCATGAAAGCCGTCAGGATCGTATAGATAACGATGGGCTTGGACAGGGGAAGAATGATCTTATAGAGGATCTGGAAACGGGTAGCACCATCCACTCTGGCAGCTTCATCCAGAGACTTGGAGATCGTATCAAAGAAGCCCTTGGATACGTAGTAACCCATACCGGAAGATGCAATATAGACCAGGATCAGACCGGGCACTGCATTCGCCTGGGTCATACCCAGATCTTTCAGTACTCGATACAGGATGATCATTGTCAGCATGCCGGGGAACATTCCCAGAACCAGCATAAACTTCATCAGAGGCTGACGAAGCTTGAAACGGAAACGAGACAGGGTGTAACTCATACACAGAACGATCAGGGTCTGCAGTACGGCTACGACCATTGCCATAATAAAGGTATTCAGATACCAGATCTTAAAATCTGTCTGCCACAATGCCAGATAGTTATCAAAGCCCCACTGCTTGGGGATAACATATCCAACCTGCCAGGTGCTTTCCACACGGAAGGACTGAAGGATAATGCAGGCAAAGGGGATCAGCCAGATAATACTCATGGCGATCAGGATAACATAGATCGTGGTATTGCTGATGATACGGGATGCCTTCAGGCCCATGTGCTTCTTCATGGACTGAGGCTGATTTTCTTTACTCATTACTGATAATCCTCCTCATTTCTGGTAGAAGGCATAATGCCGTATACGATAAGTGCGATGACTGCGGCTACAACGAAGACCATGATACCCACAACAGAAGCCAGATAGTACTGCGCTTCTGCTCCTGTAGTGATCTTAAAGAGCCAGGTGACCAGCAGATCTGTATAACCGACCGAACCGGCGGACGTGGAAGCTGCCGAGTTGGTGGGTCCTCCACCCGTCAACAGATAGATAACGTTAAAGTTATTCATATTGTTGATGAAGGAGGTCAAAAGCGAGGGACCCATAATGAACAGCATATAAGGAAGGGTGATCTTCGTGTACTGCTGCCATGCATTGGCACCATCGATCTTGGCAGACTCATACAGGTCAGCCGGAATGTTCATCAGGATACCGGTAGTGATCAGCATCAGATAAGGAATACCGATCCAGATATTGATAATAATGACCGTGATACGTGCCCAGACGCGGTTCTCCCAGAAAGGAAGCGCGGTCTTTATCCATCCCAGGTCTAGTAATAGACCGTTCAGGATACCGTTTTTCGCAAACATCTTTGACACATACAACAAGGAGATAAACTGCGGGATCGCAATGGTCAGGACCAGAATGGTTCTCCACATCTTCTTCAGTTTGATACCCTTTTTGTTGATCATCATGGCCACGAACATGCCAAGGAAATAGTTGGTAAAGGTAGCAAAGAAAGCCCAGATCAGAGTCCAGGTAAGTACCTCACCAAAGGTAGCGGAATAGGAACTGTTTCCTGAGGTCCAGGAAAGCATCGTCTCAAAGTTCTTGAGTCCTACCCAGGTAAAGAGGCTATTGATATAGCCATCATGAGATCCATCGTAATTGGTGAAGGCAACCAGCACCATGAAAACGATAGGAAGTACGGTAAAGATGATGATACCGGTCATAGGCAGTGCCAGCAGCGTCTTATAGAACTGCTCGTCTACCAGAGAACGCAGGTCATCTTTTCCACTCTTAAGTTTCTTGCCTCTGGCAAGATAATCCTGTGCGATCTTGTTCTGCGAAACATTAAGTCGCCAGGTATAGATAAATGCAATAATAAAGAACAGTGTCAGGACACCGTAGAGAAGGATCTTGAACGAGTTATCGTTATAGGTAACGACATAAGTATCCAGGATCTCACTATAGGTGTTAGCAGGACCGACTTTACCCAGAGAAGGCAGCATGGCAAGCCAGTAGCCACCGCTGGTGATCATGTAAACGATAAAGACGATCTCCATCAAAAGGAACAGAACACCGCGAAGGATCTGTCCTCTGCGGATGCTTCCGAATCCCATGACAAAATAAGAAACGCGTGTATTTACATCACCGTTCTTAAAGGTAGCGCCGATATCCTTGAACTCATCGCGCACGTCGATAGCTGCATCACGGAAGAAATGTCCGATAGCCAAAATGCCATTTTTCAGTGCAACGGGAATCGCAAGAAAGAATGCGGCGATCTTATACAGAAACTTATTCCATTTGGAAAGCTTCAGATATTCCAAATCGCTGTACTTTTGCATATGGTAAACCCCTTCGATTATGAAAAGAGGTCAGAGTCTGTCAGACTCTGACCCCTATCAATTACTTATGAATTATTCTGCGGGAACCAGAGAAACTTCCTCGGTAGCAGCATTGAACTGAACATAGTAAGTTCCGGCTGCGTCGACAACAAAGTTGTCAGCGGGGAAAGCATTGTCCCAGCTCAGGCCCTGACGGACCTTGAACTCAACACCTGCATCCATAGCATAGGACTCGTCGGTGGTCCATACGCCATTGTCCTCGGTCATGGGAAGGTCTACAGACCATCCGTCTCCGTTGATGGAACCGATAACGGTGAATGCGTTAGCAACAGACTCATCCATGGTGAACAGACCCTGGATCTTAGCCTCGTAGCTGGCAAGAGCTGCCTTCAGATCGTCCTCGGTAGCAGCATCCTTGATGTCGGTACCGATAACCTTTGCCAGATCCCACCAGGAACCGTGGATCTGACCCTGAGGTACAGAATATGCATTCTGCTTGAACAGAGCAGACAGACCGGGGTTAGCCTGAACAGCCTCGCTTGCCTGTGCTGCAGAGTTTGCAGGACCCCAGGAAAGCTCATTGTAACGCTCCATCTGGCAAGCCTCGGAGGTGAGGTACTGAGCCAGCTTATGCAGAGCAGCAGCCTTGGTTGCATCCGTCTGGGGCTTTACGCCGAGCAGCTTGCAGCCATTGAAAGAACCGATGTGGTACTGGGTACCATCAACGGTGAAGGAAGGAAGATCAGTACATCCCATGTTGTCGCCAAGGATTGCCTTAGCGGTCTCGAAATCCCACTGTCCGGTAACAACGACTGCAGAGTTTGCATCGAAGTCGGAAGCGGAAGAAGAGCTGACATGGCAGTTGGAGGTGATCAGCTTCTGGATACCCTTAGCAGCGATCAGACCATTTGCGGAATTGAAATCATCATTAACGCTGATGAACTTACCATCGGAATCGGTGGTCCACTCAGAGTGGCAGCCAACACCAAAGAAGAAGGATGCAAGATACCAAGCAGAGGTGTCAAGCTCCATGGAGAAGTTCTTGCCTGCAGCTTCGCAAGCAGCGATGATGTCCTCGAGAGAATCAACGATATCCTCACCGATGACGCTCTTATCATAGTACATGAAGTAACCATTATCAGAGGTCAGAGGATATGCATACATATCGGTACCGGTGGTAGCAGCAGCTACAACACCTGCATCGTTTGCAGCAGATACAGTCTCAGCTGCGGCAACGCCGAGCTTAGCCAGAGCGCCTGCCTGAACAAGACGAGCGAACTGGTCCTGTGCGAAGAAATAGATGTCTCCGCCTGCCTCAACGTCGGTGATCATGTTAGTGCCGGCGTCTGCCTCGGAAACAGCCTCAACAGTAGCTTCGATAACGATGCCGTTCTCGTTGCTGGAGTTGAAGTTTGCGATCTGGGTCTTGGTGAGCTCTACAGCTGCATCGGGAACCCATACGGTGATCTTGTAAGTGCCTGCAAGCTCGCTGCCGCCTGCAGTAGCGGTGTTACCACCCTCGGTGGTGTTGCCACCTTCAGTCTTGCTTCCGCATGCGCACAGGGAAAGTGCCATAGCGAGAACAAGGATCAGTGCTAATACCTTTTTCATGTCTTCCTCCTAATTGGAATATTATAATCCTCTGCACGATCCTACTACATTTTCTCATGCAGAATAAACAGGGCAGGTAAACCCTATTCATTGGTATTATATTCTAATTTTTGTTTATTTTCAAACTTCTCTTTCTACATTCAGCATCCAAAATGCTCATATTCTACAATACATACAGTATTTTGTTATCATTTTATAGCACTTTGCACAAACTTCCTTGACTTTATTAACAAAAGAATGCCTGGCACTATTTCTATAATACCAGGCATATTTGTACTATTTATTTTATATAGACTTACTGTGCTGAATTCAACAGAGCATCATCGATCTTACCCCAGGCACCGTTGCCGTCTCCCTGACATTTCACATAGATACCGACCGTCAGTTCCTGTCCCTCTTCCACTGTAATACCACTTAGTGTCTTCGTATCCCAGTTGCCATACGAAGTGATGCCAAGAGGAACGGTCTCCTCCATCAGTTCTCCATCGATCTTTGCATACAGGTAGATCTCTGTCTCTCCTGCATCACCACCCATAATGGAAAGAGTAAATTTATAGTTTCCTTCCGGAAGATCCGTTACTGTCTGCTCCAGTTCAAAGCAGACGGAATTCTCCTTAGCACTCCAAAAGTGCATATGATACTTGCCGGTCAGAGAATCCGTCACTTTATCTTCCACATACAGTTCATCGGCATGCCCCAGTTCATTCACTGTCCACTCTCCCAGTTCACCGTCCTCAAAGCTGTAGTTGGAGAGGAAGTTATACTCGATCATGGCAACATAACACTTGGCTTCCAGTTCGCCTGCCATGCCATAGACTTCATAAGTGGCTACTCCGCCTTCATACATCTCTTTGAGCATCTCTTCGGTGATATTCCACTCTACGGAGACTTCTCTCTTAGAGTCATCATTCATCACCGCACTGACGGTTTCAGGAAGTTCGATGGTTCCTGCCAGATCTACATAGATGGTGGTATCCTCCACCGCATCCGCAATGACAGGAACCTCGTTGCCATAGCGCACCAGGTTGAACAGGCGAAGAGATTCCAAGGGATACCCCTTTGCATCGAAAAGTGCCTGATTGTCTACTGCACATCCGCCATAGTACTTTCCGGCATCATTCGGATCGTATTTTGCAGAGTAACTGGATGCCCAACCGGAACCAAACTCTTCCCACTTGGCATAGTTCTCTTCGTAGCTGCTTTGACCTACGCTGATCCAGGTACCTTCCCAGTAGCATACGCCAATACCGCCGATAGAATTCACCGTATCGATGATATCCACCACGCAGTTAGCCTGTCCCTGGACCGTAAAGGGATAATTCTTTACGATCGTACCGCCATCAGAAATGGTATTACCATTGAAATCCGTATCTTCCGGCGTATAGGCATAGGATGTCTCCACTACCATGACCTTCTTATCATAGGTGTCCGCTACCCTTTTCAGCTGCTCTGCCAGATTCTCCAGCGTACCATGCCAATAAGGATAGTAGGAAGATGCAAAGACATCATAATCCAGCTGATAATAGTCCAGCTTCTTCGCATAGGTCATATAGCTACCGGACTCCGGGTTGGCAAAATGGACCGCCACCAAGGCTTCAGGGTAGATCTCTCTGGCCGCCTTGGAACCGGCGCCCATCAGATACTGGATATCAAACCATGTCTTACAGCCGCACATGGATCCATTGGTCTCATTACCCACCTGGACCATACCTACGTTGACACCGGCCTTTTTCAGTTTCGTCAGGCAATCCTTAGTAAATTCATAGACGGCTTCGGTCTTTTCCTCGATCTCCATTCCCTGCCATGCCTTAGGCTCCATCTGCTTTCCCGGATCGGCCCAGAAATCAGAATAATGAAAATCGACCAGCAGCTGCATTCCGTACTTTGTTGCACGCTTACCGATCTCGATGGCTGTTTCGATATCGTTGTTGCCACCGCCATAGCCATGGCCGTCCTCATCATAGGGATCGTTCCAGACACGGACACGAATGGTATTCACACCGCTCTCTGCCATGGTCTTGAACACATCCTGCTCATTACCGTTAAAATCGTAATAGACAACACCGCTCTTTTCTTCCGCGATCACAGAGGATGCATCGATTCCCATAATGAAGTCATCGGGAAGGTTCTCTACCTGTCGGACATACAGACTGCTGCCGACGATCTTGTCATTGGGGATCACATTGGTCACCTTGATACCTCCGCATCCGGTCAAAAGGGCACATAACATGGACATAAGTACTACAAATGCGAGTAGTCTTCTCATTTCGTTTTATCTCCTGTCTAATGCGTATTTATGGTAGTTCTACGATCTTTACAGCCAGGTCAAAGGCCAGAGCATCCTGTCCTTCTCCTCCGATATGTACAGAGTTCTTACCGATGAACAGATAATAATCCTCTGCTTCCAGCCCTGTAGTGGCTTTGCCGTCATACTGAAGATATTCAAGAGCCGAGCCTGTCATCGTCTCTTTATCATACATACGGATACCGTAAGGAACTCCGTCTTTCAGATAGTATTCCCATTCAGGATGTTCCTTTGCAAGTTCTTCTATCGGAATGAAATCCGTGATATAGGTATCGATCTCCGATGCACGGATAATAAAGATATCGGCCTCCGTGAAACCGGTCTGTCCAAAAAGAGCAAAGTCAAAGGAACGGACCGAGATCATCTTGATATTCTCCGGTTTATCCTTTTCCAGCTCTATACTCATCGCTTCCGCCTGACTTTGAAAGGAATGTTCAAAGACAGTCAGTTTTCGCTGGGGTCTGGCATTGGTCAATAAAGTGAAGATCCAGCCCCATAAAATAGTAACCAGGATCGCCCAGGATACATACAGATGCCATTTGCCGAAGATCTTTTTCAAAAAGCTCATTCTGTTTCCTCCCCGGCAATGATATAGCCATGGGAAGCTCTCAGCGTTGCCTTTTTCCCATCCAGTTTCAATATCTCTTTTTCTCTTCTGACATCGATATTCAGTCTGATCACCTTTGATCCCTTCTCATCGTTCTGATGAAGAAAGATCTTTCGGATCGTAATACTCTGAGGAATATGGAAGATCTCTTTTCGAACTTCCACTCTACCTGTAAATACTTCCTCTTCTCCTTCCAGGACCAGCCTGGTATGTCCTTCCTCTCTTTTTGCCATCAAGACAACTTCCACCAGCAGGTAGATAATGGTCCATCCTCCAAAAACAAAGATACCGATAACGACCTTTTCCCAGTATGCAGCATTATAAGGGGTAACCAGGGTACATATATAGATGCAAACAGCTAAAAGAATGATTCCCAGGATAATGGTAACGATCCCTGTTGTTTTCTTTTTTCTTCGGTATTGTTCAATTTCCTTAGATTCGTACAGATCCATCAATTTCCTCCTCGTTCGAAATAGACAGTCATATTTGTATATACCATGTTTTCTATTTCTTGACAAGTTCCAAATCCTTGATTATGCTTATCGAAATATCTGTCCGTTTCATTATATCCCCATCTGGAAAGGATCCATAACCGAAATGAATAGGCCTCTTGTTTCCGTTCTTGCTCTTTTGTTAGCATTTTCTCTTTTACTTTCTTCCTGCGGCAAAAAGCCTTCCGGTGCTTTCCCCGGCGAAACTGCTCTGACGGACAGTTCTCTGAAAAGCGCAGCACATCCCAATGATAACAATCGTGTTTTTTATGAGATCTTCGTCGGTTCCTTCTCCGATTCTGACGGAGACGGTATCGGAGACCTCAGGGGCATCATCAACCGTATGGATTATTTGAACGATGGTGATCCCGACTCCGGACTCAGTCTTGGGGTAGAAGGTCTCTGGCTGACACCCATTTTCCGTTCGCCTTCTTATCACAAGTATGATGTGGCAGATTTTTACACCATCGATCCATCCTTCGGTACCGAAGAAGATCTGAAAGAGCTTTTGAAGATCTGTCATGAAAGAAATGTGATCGTTATTCTGGATCTTCCCATTAACCATACCAGTACCCAGAATGCCTGGTACGCCAACTTCCGTGTTTCCCATATCAAAGGAGATCCCACCAACGAATACTATGATTTCTATTCCTGGGCAAAGGTAGGAGAGACACCTTCTAATCGCAGCTTTATGCAGATCCCCGGATCCGATGACTGCGTGGAATGCAACTTCTCCACAGAGATGCCGGAGCCTGATTTCGATAATCCTTTCGTCAGAGAGACCATGCTGGAT
>JAZUIK010000145.1:0-3562 GCA_045642205.1 Bianqueaceae bacterium | reverse complement strand
CGCTAAGGAAAAGGTGATCCACCTGATCCCTGTTCTCTATGATGGTGAGGATCTTTCCTTTGTTGCCCAGAATGCTCATCTCACCGAGGAAGAGGTGATCCGCCTCCACTCCTCCACGGACTATCTGATCTATATGCTGGGGTTTCTTCCCGGCTTTGCCTACCTTGGAGGCTTAGATGAACGTCTCCACTGCCCTCGCCTGACCTCTCCCAGAGAGAAGATTCCTGCAGGAAGTGTGGGTATCGGCGGCAAGCAGACCGGCATCTACCCCATGGCCTCTCCCGGAGGCTGGCGTCTTCTGGGAAGGACTCCCTTATCTCCCTATGATCCTGACAGAGACCCTGAGTTTCTCTATTCCATGGGAGAATACATCCGCTTCGTTCCCATCACCAAAGAGGAATATGATGAGATCGAAAAAGAAGTACAAAATGGGACCTATGAACCTATCATCGTAAGAGAAGGTTCCAAGCAGGAGGAACGTAAGAGTTCCTCTTCCAAAACTGCCATCGACACCTCTGTTTCCGCTTCGAACAATACTATCACCGTCCTAAGTAAAGGGCTTTCCATGACCATCCAGGATAAGGGACGATTGGGCTACCAGGCCCAGGGCTTTTCCGTATCCGGCTGTATGGATATGATCTCTTTTCTGGAAGCCAATCGTCTGGTCCATAATAACCCTTGCTGTGCTGAGATCGAAATGCTGTTTATGGGAGGAAGTTTCCGTTTTAATAAAGATACGACCATTGCCCTGACCGGTGCTGATATGCAGCCTAAGCTCAATGGAGAGAGCGTTTCCAACTACGAACCTATTTCTGTTCATGAAGGAGATACCCTTTCCTTAGGTGCTGCCCTTTCCGGCCGCTATGGTTATCTGTCTGTCCAGGGAGGTTTCGATGTTCCTTTAGTCATGGGCAGCCGTTCCACCAACGTGAAATGTCATCTCGGTGGGTTCCAGGGTCGCGCTCTTCAGCAGGGAGATGTTATCCCTATCGGAGATCCTATTCTTAACAGTAAGATTGTTCCGGGGAACTCTCTAAGACTTAGACTCCTCTCCCTCTTTACCATGTCTCTTCCCCGCCCGGTTTCTACCGATCCAAACGAGATCGTGACCATCAGGGTCCTTGGAGGTTCCCAGGAAGATCGATTCGAGGGAAAGGGACTGGAAACCCTCTTTACGGAGGTCTACACCGTTTCCACCTCCTCCGACCGCATGGGCTATCGTCTGGATGGAGCTTCCATCGATGCTCTTCAAGGTGTGGATATCGTATCGGACGGAACGGTCTTCGGTTCCATCCAGGTACCCTCCTCCGGGAAACCCATCGTACTGCTCTCCGACCGTCAGACCACCGGAGGCTATGCCAAGATCGGCACGGTAATTGCCGCCGATCTTCCTAAGTTAGTCCAGTGCATGCCCGGAAGAAAGCTGCGCTTTGTCCCCTGCACTTTGAAAGAGGCCATAAAGGATTATCGTCGCCTCTACTTATAAATGTAATCCATCGATATTTGAAATGAGGTAATATTGTCATGTTTCAGATCGACTTAAACTGTGATCTGGGTGAAAGCTTCGGATCCTATGTTATCGGATGCGATGATCAGGTTATTCCGCTCATCTCTTCCGCTAACGTTGCCTGCGGATTCCACGCAGGAGACCCCATGGTCATGGCAAAGACCATCCGTCTTTGTAAAGAAAACGGCATCTCTGTTGGTGCTCATCCAGGATTTCATGATCTGCCGGGATTCGGAAGACGTAACCTTGCTGTCACTCCCGAAGAAGCCAAAAATGATGTAATCTACCAGATCGGTGCTTTAAAAGCTTTCTGCGCTGCCAACGGACTTACCATGCATCATGTAAAGCCCCACGGAGCACTCTATAACATGGCGGGCAAGGATTATGCTCTCGCTAAAGCTATCTGCGAGGGTGTAAAGTCCGTTGATCCTTCTTTGGTCATGTTGGTGCTCTCCGGATCCCAGATGCAGAAGGCTGCAGAGGATACCGGATTAAAGGTTGCCAGAGAAGTCTTCGCCGATCGCGCCTACGAGGAGGACGGCTCCTTAGTCGCCCGTTCCAAGGAAGGTGCCATGATCACCGATGAGGATCTGGCGGTAGAGCGTGTGATCCGCATGGTAAAAGAACATAAAGTCACTGCCATTACCGGCAAAGATATTGAAGTAGTCCCCGATTCCGTCTGCGTACATGGAGATGGGCCCAAAGCCCTTCTGTTCGTTTCTCGCCTTCGTACTGCATTAAAAGAAAATGGAATCGAGGTGAAACCGTTTTGATAAGAACAAGAAAAAGACAGGACATCGATATGACGGCGGGTCCCATCTGGAAACACCTGCTTGCCTTTGCCTTTCCCCTTATTATCGGTAATCTGTTCCAGCAGCTCTACAACACCGTAGACTCCGTGGTCGTCGGTCAGTTTGTGGGCAAGGAAGCCCTGGCTGCCGTTGGCAGCGTCGGTCCCATCATGAATACCCTGATCGGTTTCTTTATGGGACTTTCCGCCGGCGCAGGTGTTGCTATCTCTCAGGCCTATGGTGCCAAAGAGCCCCAGAAGGTCCACGATGCCGTCCACACCTCTATCTTCCTGACCCTGATCATGGCCATCGTCTTTACTGTAGTCGGTGTTGCCTTCGTTCCCTTTATGCTCCGATTGATGGACACTCCCGAGGATGTTATTCCCGGTGCGACCGCTTACCTTCGCATCTATTTTGCCGGTGTGGCCGGACTCATGTTCTACAACATGGGATCCGGTATCCTGCGTGCGGTAGGTGACTCCAAGAGACCTTTATATTTCCTGGTCTTCTCCGCCATCACCAACACCATCCTTGACCTTCTTCTGGTCATTGTATTTCATATGGGTATCGCTGGTGTGGCACTGGCAACCGTTATCTCTCAGTGCCTTTCCGCCATCCTTACCCTTTGGGTACTCTGCCGCTCTCACGGTGATTATCAGCTGATCTTTTCCGATGTACGTCCCAACAAGGACATGATCAAGCGTATCGTCTCTTTAGGTATCCCTACCGGTATCCAGCAGGCGGTTACCTCCTTCTCCAATGTCTTTGTACAGAGCTACATCAACCAGTTCGGTTCCGCCTGTATGGCAGGCTGGTCCTCTTACAGTAAGATCGACCAGTTCGTTATGTTGCCCATGCAGGGTATCGCCCTGGCTTCTACCACCTTTACCGGACAGAACCTGGGCGCCAAGCAGATCGATCGTTCCAAGAAAGGTGTGCGCACCGCTTTCCTGATGGGTGAATTCTCTACTCTGATCCTGATGATCCCCGTTATGATCTTTGCACCTTTCATGATCAACCTGTTCAACTCGGATCCGGATGTTATCGCCTACGGTTCTTTGTTCATCCACTGGATGACGCCCTTCTATCTCCTCTGCGTAATCAACCAGATCTATGCAGGTGCCCTTCGAGGTGCCGGTGACACCAAGGCTCCCATGGTCATCATGCTGGGAAGCTTTGTCGTCTTCCGTCAGATCTATCTGTTTACGATCTCCCGCATCATCAACACAGAGCTCTGGATCGCTATGGGTTATCCCTTCGGATG
>JAZUIK010000144.1:0-23463 GCA_045642205.1 Bianqueaceae bacterium | reverse complement strand
CCCAAGGGACACGCTGCGGCTTACGTTACCATGTCCCTTCGTATCGCTTACTACAAGGTCCATTATAAGGAATATTACTATGCGGCCTTCTTCACGATCCGAGCTGACAGCTTTGATTACGAAAAGATGGCCATGGGTGAGGCGGTTGCCAGAAAGGCGAAGGAAGCCATTGAAGCAAAGTCCCTGGATGAGACTACGGCAAAGGACAAGGAGATCCATACGCTGCTGGAGTTGATCGTAGAGTTCTACGCAAGAGGATGTCAGTTCCTGCCCATGAATCTGGAAACTTCGGATTCTCATAAGTTCCAGGTCATCGACGGAAAACTCCTGCCTCCCTACGATACCATCAGCGGCATGGGACAGACCGCAGCACAGTCCATCGTGGAAGCCCGCAATGAGGCCCCCTTCGGTACCATCTCGGATTTCGTCGAGAGGACCAAGGTCAGCCGCACCCTGGCAGACAAGATGAAGGAACTGGGTGTCTTTGGTGATATGCCCGAGACGGACCAGATGTCCCTGTTCTAACAATCACTAATGATCAGTAAAAGGAGATAGAATCATGGCTGTACGTTTAAACGAAGATAAAGAGATCGTTAAGACCATCCGTGAAGGCCTGAAGGCAAAGGGAGGCTATTGCCCCTGCCGTCTGGCAAAGACCGAAGAGAATAAGTGCATGTGCAAGGAATTCCGTGATCAGATCGCTGATCCCGAGTTCGAAGGCTATTGCCATTGCCTGCTCTATTACAAGAGCAAGGACTGATACTTAGAAGAGTGTCAAAACGCAAAAAGGGTCAGAGCCAAAATGTAAACCAGACAACGCTTGATCGTTTCTGGTGTACATTTTCGCTCTGACCCTTTTTGCGACTGTCCCAGCTGTTGCTCTTCGTACTGGTGCCCATTTTGAATGCCATCTTCGATGGCATTCATCCAGATCGCGGAGCGATCTGGTTTACATACATTTTACAATTCCCGGATATTACATTTGATGTGCCTACCGTAGGATAAAAGTGTAAACAAAGAAAGGATGTGAATGTATGGATATTTTTCATGTGTTGACCATGCTGGGAGGTCTTAGTCTGTTCCTCTTTGGTATGAGCTTTATGGGACAGGCGCTGGAGAGGACAGCCGGAGGAAAACTCCGCTCCCTTCTGGGAAAGATGACGACGGGAAAATGGGCTGGTCTTCTGACCGGACTTGGTATCACAGCGGTGATCCAGAGTTCTTCAGCAACGACGGTCATGGTGGTAGGATTTGTAAACTCAGGGTTGATGAATCTTCGTCAGGCGATCCATGTGATCATGGGTGCCAATGTCGGTACCACCGTCACTGCCTGGATCCTGAGCTTAGCGGGGATCGACAGTACGAATGTACTGGTTAGACTCTTGAAGCCCTCTTCCTTTGTGCCGATCCTGGCATTAGTGGGCATCGTATTATATATGTTTGCGAAAAGTGTAAAGAAAAAGGATACAGGATTGATCCTTTTGGGCTTCGCGACATTGATGTTTGGCATGGAGACCATGTCCGGAGCCGTATCGGGATTGAAAAATGTGCCTGGCTTTACAAATATGTTTGTCCTCTTTACGAACCCGATCCTGGGCGTTTTGGTGGGCGCCATACTGACAGCCATTATCCAGTCCAGCTCCGCATCGGTAGGTATCCTGCAGGCACTGGCTGTAACAGGAAAAGTCAGCTACGGTGCAGCGATCCCGATCATCATGGGACAGAATATCGGTACCTGTATCACCGCCATCTTATCGGGCCTTGGAGCTAACAAAAATGCCAAGCGTGCGGCCATGGTCCATCTGATGTTCAACGTGATCGGAACGGCTATCTGTCTTGTGATCTTCTATCTGGTGAAATGGATCGTTACTCCGGCATTTCTGGAAGAATCGGCCTCTCTTTTAGGGATCGCTCTATCCCATACCGCCTTTAATCTGATCTGTACCGGTCTGATGCTGCCTCTTAGTAACTGGCTGGAAACGATCGTCTGCCATATGCTTCCGGACACGCAGACAGATGAGACGGTGGAAGAACTGGATGAAAGACTTCTCGCAACACCGCCCATCGCTCTGGAAAGATGCCGTGAGGTGGCCATCCGTATGGCCAGGACAGCGGTGGATGGACTGAAGGGTTCCTTATCCCTCTTGATGGAAGATCTAAATGGGCAGATGAATAGTAAAAAGAGACCCAACGGGGAACCGGAGAGGGAGATGGAAATGCTCCACGAGGAGATCCAAAGAGCGGAGGATCAGTGCGACCACTATGAGGATATCCTGGGAACCTACCTGGTGAAGTTAAGTACAAGAAAGATCAGTACAGACGATAGCATTGAGGCTGCGAAGCTGTTAAGGATGATCGGCGATCTGGAAAGGATCTCCGACCATGCGGTGGAACTCTCAGGCTCTGCCGGTGAACTGATGGAAAAGAAAATGGTCTTTTCCGAAGACGCAAACAAAGAACTCTCTGTTATAATAGACGCGGTCGGTGAAGCGGCAGATCTGATGCTGAAGGCCTTTGTGTCCCGGGATGAGGAAGCTGCCTCCATGGTAGAGCCGCTGGATCAGGTGATCGATACGTTGAAGGAACAGCTAAGGACCAACCATATCCTTCGTCTGCAGCAGGAAAAATGCAGTATCGAACTGGGATTTGTCTGGGCGGATCTTCTGACCAACCTGGAAAGAGTCGCCGATCATTGCTCGAATATTGCCGGATGTATGATGGAGTTGTCCCTGGGAAGATTGATGCCCCATGAGAGTGTGAGAGCAGTGAAACAGGCAAACTCCTTCTATCAGGATCAATTGACGAAATATGAAAAGAAATATGCATTGAAGTAAAGTGCGGAGGAAAGAACCATGATTTTCTGTGTGGAAGATGATGTCAGTGTACGTGAACTGATGCTCTATGCCATGAAGAGCCAGGGATTTCATGCGGTGGGATTTCCGGATGGAGCTTCCTTCTGGGAAGCCATGCGAAAGGAAAAACCGGAACTGATCCTTCTGGATATCATGCTGCCCGATGAAGACGGCATCGAGATATTGAAGAAGCTCCGTGAGTATATCGTGACAAAGGATATTCCCGTGATCATGGCAACCGCCAAGGGAACGGAATACGATAAGGTCCTTGGACTGGATCTGGGGGCAGATGACTATCTGGCGAAACCCTTTGGCATGATGGAGATGATCTCCAGGATCAAGGCGGTCCTTCGCCGCAGTAAACTTGCCCAGGGACCGAAGGTGCTAAGGTGCGGCAGTGTAGAACTCTTTGAGATCTCTCACGAAGTTCGCGTGGGAGGAGAAGCGGTAGATCTGACATTGAAGGAATATGAACTCTTGAAGATCTTTCTGGAGAATCCGGGAACGGTCTTTACCAGAGATGTGCTCCTCAGTAACGTCTGGGACAGTGCCTTTGCAGGAGAGACCCGTACAGTGGATGTACATATTGCCTCCTTAAGGACCAAGATCAAAGAAGCGGGTAATCATATCAAGACCATCCGAGGCGTCGGATACAGGTGGGAGGAAGAGACATGACAAAACGGATCTTTCGGGCCATCTGCATAGCCTCATCAGCAGTATTTTTGTTGACGCTGTTGTTGGTCCTCGGTGTTCTTTATGACTATTTTTCTTCGGTGCAGCGAGGTCAGTTGAAAATGGAGACGGCACTGGCTGCCCAGGGTGTAGAGCGCTCCGGGGAAGCATATTTCGATGGGTTGACCATGGAACAGTACCGTATCACCTGGATCGCTCCTGATGGAAGCGTATTGTACGATTCCTCTTCGGCAACGGAAAATATGGAAAACCATCTGCAGCGAGAAGAGATCCGAAAAGCCATCGAGAAGGGTGTGGGAGAAAGTTCCCGTTATTCCTCAACCTTGATGGAGAGATCTTTATATTGCGCTAAGCGTCTGGAGGATGGCAGTATCATCAGACTGTCCATTTCTCAGGGAACGGTCCTTCTGCTGCTGGTCGGAATGACGCAGCCGATCCTGGTGATCATCGTGATCGCCGCCATCTGTGCCTTTGTTCTGGCAAGTCGTTTGTCCAAAAAGATCGTGGAACCTTTGAACCAGCTGAATCTGGATGAGCCCATGGAAAACGAGGAGTATGACGAACTTTCCCCGCTCTTAAGACGTCTTTCTTCTCAGCAGTTCCAGTTAAAACTCCAGGAGGCTACGTTAAAACAGAAACAGAATGAACTGGATACCATTGTCGGCAATATGCAGGAAGGCATGGTACTTCTGGATCGAAGTGGTAAAGTGATCTCCATCAATAATTCCGCCCGGATCCTTCTGGGGACAAGGACAGCGGGTTTTGGGGATCAGCTGTTAAAACTCAATCGTAATCCTGAGCTGAACCAGGTAGTGGAAAAGGCTATGGAGGGAGAGAACTCCGGGATCCATACAGAACTGGCGGGTAAGATCATCCAGATCAGTGCCGCTCCCATCATTTCGGAAGGAGCCATCTCAGGTACAGCCGTGGTCTTCTTCGATATTACACAGCAGGAGAAGGCAGAACAGCAGCGTCGGGAGTTTACCGCTAACGTGTCCCATGAACTGAAGACACCTTTACACAGTATTTCCGGCTACAGCGAACTGATCAAGTGCGGGCTGGCTGCTCCGGAGGATGTGCAGCCCTTTGCGGAAAAGATCTATGCGGAGGCCCATCGCCTGATCACCCTGGTAGAGGATATCATCAGTCTGTCCCATCTGGATGAGGGAGGCAAGGACCTGGAATTTACACAAGTGGATCTTCTCAAAACAGCCAAAGGAGTGGAGGAGAGCCTGTCTGATCTTGCTAAGAATTGTGATGTTGAGATAGAGGTAACAGGGGAAGAGTCCTTTGTATACGGCGTACCGGAACTGATCCGGGGGATCATCTACAATCTCTGTGACAATGCCATCAAGTACAATCATCCCGGTGGTAAGGTGAGTATCGAACTGTCGGATAAGAAGATTACCGTAAAGGATACGGGTATCGGCATCCCTGAGGAGCATCTGGGAAGGATCTTCGAGAGATTCTATCGAGTCGACAAGAGCCATTCCAAGGAAGTGGGTGGTACCGGACTGGGTCTTTCCATCGTAAAGCACGCGGCTCTGATCCACGGCGCAAAGGTCCGGGCGGACAGCACCCTGGGAGAAGGAACGACTATTACGGTCAGTTTCCCGGATGATATGCATTGACACAGAAGGGAATTCTTGGTATCTTGTGGCGGTGAATGTCGAGCAAGGGAAAGAAGGAAAGGTCCATGGGCATGGAAGCAGTAAATACCGGTGAAATGAGCCGGATGACAAAAAAGGAGATCCGAAAGGAAATCCTTCAAAAGCGCGATGCCCTGAGCAAAGAAGACCGCATCGAGAAAAGCCGAAGGGTCGTGGAGAGACTCTTTCAGACAGAAGCCTATCAGAAGGCGGAGAGAGTCCTTTGTTATATCTCCTTTCGGTCCGAGGTCATGACAGGTCTGATCGCGGCAAGGTGTTATCAGGACGGAAAACAGTTCTATGCACCGAAGATCATAGAAGGTGACATGCTGTTCTATCCGGTCCTTCCCTATGAGGAGATGGAAAGAAATTCCATGGGCATCCTGGAGAGCGTTTCTTTGGATAAGGAACCATACAGGACCAGCAGGGAAAGCGATCTGATGATCCTTCCCGGAACCGTGTTCGACAGGGAAGGAAACCGCGTCGGTTACGGCGGCGGATATTATGACCGTTTTCTTTCGAAGGGATTTTCAGGTTCCACCATAGCCCTTGCCTATGAGTGCCAGATCGTTCCATCAGGAAGCTTTGAAGTGGAACCAACGGATATCAGACCTGAGATGATCCTGACGGAAGAAACAACTTTCGAAACATACCCGGAAACGGGATGTTAATACATTTTTTATAGGAGTGTGCTGTTTGAACAACAAGTACGACACAATGGATATTGCATAAGCCGGGAGGCTTTGCAGTATCGCAGATCCTCCCGCTTGGAAAGCATTGTCATCAACAATATTCAGGAGGAAAAATAATGAATACAAATGATATCACGATCCGTCTGGAAAGACCGGAAGAGTACCGAGAAGTAGAAAACCTTGTCAGAGAAAGCTTTTGGAATGTCTATCATCCCGGCTGCACAGAACACTTTGTTCTGAAAAAGCTCAGAGATGATAAGGACTTTGTGAAAGAACTGGATCTGGTCATGGAAAAAGATGGCAGGATCATCGGACAGAATATCTTTGTGAAGACATTTCTTCGTGGAGACGATGGAAGAGAACTTCCCATCATGACCATGGGTCCCATCTGCATCGCCCCTGAGTTCAAGCGACAGGGCTATGGAAAGATCCTGCTGGATCGATCCTTGGAACTGGCAAAGGAACAGGGCTGCAAGGCACTGTGCTTTGAGGGCAACATCCTCTTTTACGGTAAGAGCGGATTCGTAACGGCATCCACCAGAGGAATCCGTTATCACGGACTCCCGGAAGGCATGGCCGCGGATTTCTTCCTGTGCAAGGAACTGGAGAAAGGATACTTCGATGGATTTACCGGAGAGTATCAGACACCTTCTGGATACTTTGCAGCAGTAGAACATCCGGAAGAGTTCGAGGCATATGAAGCCGGATTCCCCTATAAGGAGAAACTGGTACTGCCCGGACAATTAGATCATTAAATGTACAAAAAATGGGGGCAGTCCTTAAAAGGGACTGCCCCTGTTTGCAATAGATGGATCAATTCAATTCGATTGTTACCCTTATCATGCAACAGCCAGCAGCACGATACCGGCTCCTGCTAAGAGAAGCATGGGAATACCGAACCGGGATCTGGCCTCCTTGTAATAGAACAGGGAGATCAGGTAAAGGAGTGCCACGTTAGCAACGCTCTGCAGAGGGAAGGCGATACTGGAATCCAGGGTGGTCAAGGCATACATCAAAGAGATGTTGCCGCTGGAAGCCAGGATACCGCAGAGGATGGAAATGAAAGCAAACTTTCCGGGAGCCGCCTTGATCTGAGGCATTTCCTTTTTCTGCAGTTTGCAGATGAGCAGCCAGATCCAGAGGATGGAAGAACCCACCAGATAACCCCAGAAGTTGAAGACCATGATACTCTCTTCTTCATTCCAGGAAGAGGCTAATGCACCGATGGAGGCTAAAGATCCGTTGGTCAGCATGGCAGCCAAGGCTACGGGCATCCAGATCCTGGGAGAGACATAGGCCTTCTTGCCTTCCTGTCCCTTGGCTTGCTTATCCAGTGCGGAAAGAACGATAACGGAAAGGAAGATCACGATACCTAAGACCTTCATCCAGTTGATGTCTTCCTTGAAGAGGATCAGACCCACCAAGGTGGGGATCAGAGAACTCATGGAGTAGATCATCTGCACCGGTCCCAAAGGACCTTTCGCATAGGCGTAGAGGATGATAATGACGGTGGAGACGAACAGGATACCATACAGGCTGGCAAAGAAAAGAAGACGGGGACTGGGAAGAGCGATGCCTCCCATAAAGACTGAAACGATCAGGGTCACCGTCAAGCCGATGGCATTAAAGAAGATGTTGGACTCCAGACCGGAGTAGCGGCGGGAGTATTCCTTGTTGCAGAGTGTTCTGAAAAGAAAACTCACAAGGGACAAAATAAGAAGAGCCATAAGAGCCTCCTGAAATTACAAAATACGCACATACAATACTCTTCGAAAGAGGGAACGTCAATGGAGGAAAGAAAAGCATTCTGTCAGTGGGAAGAGGGATATGGTACAATAGAGAAAGCAAACAATCGATACATAGATCGAGGTAGGAAATATGACCGAAGAATATCAGCGTTCTCTTGATTTCTGGCAGCAGGCTTTTGTGCTGGAGGAAGAGGGGAAAGAAAATTATCTTAAGAAAATATCCAGTGACAGCGAAGAAGTCTTAACCGAACTGGCTCCCAGTAAGAAACTGTACGGCGCGGCGAAAAGTCTGGCCGGGTGTAAAAAGATCCTGGACTATGGCTGCGGCCACGGATGGGCTTCCTTTATCATGGCAAAAAATGGTGCCAAAGATATCACTGCGGTGGAGGTGACGAAAAGTGCCATGGAAGCAGCCTTTATGTTGGCAGAGGAAAGCGGCCTGGAGGATCAGATCCATGTTACGTCCATCGATACAGAGTGGCTTTCTCAGCAGGAAGAAGCGATCTATGACGGACTCTTTTGTTCCAACGTGATCGATATCGTCCCTTGTGAAGTGGCGGAAGATATGCTGAAGAACATGGCCAGAGTCACTATGAAGGATGCTAGGGTCGTGATCAGTATGAACTACTTCATGGAGCCTAAGGAGAACCCGGAGAGAAAACTGACGATCAAGAAGGGAAACCATGTCTATATCGATGATATCCTCCGTATGGTCACAAGGACTGATGAGGAGTGGAGTGAGATCCTGGGGAAGTACTTTGAGGTAGTGACGATCGATCATTTTGCCTGGCCGAAGGAAGAGACGGAGAGAAGAAGGATCTTCTTTCTTCGCAAAAAAGCATAAACATAAGAAGAATATTTTCTTGCTTTTTTATTCGACATTTGTTATAATCTTGCAGAATATGGTAATTAAGGAGAGTGAGCTTGACGGCTCACTCTTCTGTATGTTACGAGCTATTTAGGAGGAACGTGTGAAGAAACAGGAGCTGATTGAATACGTAGAGAAGATCGCTGAACCTTTAGCTGCAGAAATGAACTATGAGGTCTACGATATCGACTACGAAAAGGAAGGTCCGAACTGGTATCTGAGAGTCTACATGGACAAGGAAGGTGGTTTTTCCATCAATGACTGTGTGGCATTCTCTCATGCACTGGAAGAAAAGCTGGATGATGATCTGGTGGAAAATGCCTACATTCTCGAGGTAAGTTCTCCCGGACTGGACCGTATCCTGAAGAAGGATAAGGATTTCCAGAAGAATCTCGGAAAGCTGACAGACGTAAAACTGTACAAGGCTACCGAACAGGTAGGACGCAGCTTCCAGGCTGAACTGACAGCCTATGATGCTTCCACTCAGGATGTCACCCTGACCATGGAAGACGGAACCGTTCTCTCTCTCAATCGTAAAGAAATTTCCGGCATTCGACTGGCTGTCATCTTTTAAATGACCCGGCGTGACGGAAGGTGGAAAATATAGGAGGAAACAGCAAAAAAATGAACGAACTGATCCAGGCATTGGAACTGGTGCAGGCCCAGACCGGCATCGATAAGGAGGTCATCTTTGAAGCCATCGAGTCTTCGATGCTGACCGCATGTAAGAAGAATTTTGGTACATCCGATAATATCACTGTCAACATGGACAGAAAGACCGGTAACATCAAGGTCTTTCAGGCTAAGACAGTTGTAGAAGAGGTTATGGATCCCGCTATCGAGATCGCACTGGATGAGGCAGTCAGGATCGACTCCGCCTACACTCTGGGTGATATCGTACAGGTAGAGGTTACTCCCAAGAACTTCGGACGTATCGCAGCACAGAACGCTAAGCAGATCGTTATCCAGAAGATCCATGAGGCTGAGCGCGGCATCTTGTACAACGAGTACAAGAGCAAGGAGCGCGAGATGGTCTCCGGACTGATCCAGCGTAAAGAGCGCGGCAATGTCTATCTGAATCTGGACGACAAGCTGGAGGCAGTCCTGTCTCCCAAGGAGCAGATCATCGGTGAGGAATATCCCATGAACCGCCGCCTGAGAGTCTATGTTCTGGAAGTCAGAGAGACTCCCAGAAGCACCACGGTCTATGTATCCCGTACCCATCCGGAATTCATCAAGCGTCTGTTTGAGCAGGAAGTTCCCGAGATCCACGATGGCGTTGTTTCTATCAAGTCCATCGCTCGTGAAGCAGGTTCCCGCTCCAAGGTCGCTGTTTACAGCCGTGACCCCATGGTCGATCCCTTAGGATCCTGTGTCGGTCCCAACGGAAACCGTGTCAACACCATCGTCAAGGAACTTGGCGGTGAGAAGATGGATATCGTCGTATGGAGCGATGAGCCTGCCAAGTTTATCCAGGCAGCTTTGAGCCCTGCAGAGGTTGTTCGTGTTGATGTAGACAGAACTGGTATGACCGCAACGGTCATCGTTCCCGATCATCAGCTGTCTCTGGCGATCGGTAAGGAAGGACAGAATGCCCGTCTGGCAGCTCGTCTGACCGGTTACAAGATCGATATCAAGTCCGAGACTCAGGCAACACAGGAGGACGACGAGGAAGATTTCGATTTCGATTTCGAGTTCGAGGATGATGACGAGGAGATCGAGGAGTAATCACGGATGAAGACGAGAAAGACACCGATGCGTAAGTGCACAGGTTGTCAGGAAGTCAAGGATAAGCGAGAGCTGATCCGTGTTGTCCGTGATCCCGAAGGAAAGGTAAGTCTGGATCGAAGCGGTCGTAAGGCCGGTCGAGGCGCTTATCTTTGCGACGATCCGTCATGTCTGGAAAGAGCGATCAAAACAAAGGCGATTGCCAGATCTCTGGAAGTAGAGATCACAGCGGATCTGTATGAGACGCTGAGACAGGAGATGAAGCAGCATGAGTGAGAAGAAAGATCCCGCGTTGCAGCTCCTTGGCATCTGCAGGATCTCCAATCACGCCGAGAGCGGTGAAGAGAGATGTGAGGCTGCCATCAAGTCAGGCAAGGCATTTGTAGTGATCCTGTCGAAGGATGCTTCGAACAATACAAGTAAGAAATTCCACGACAAATGTGCGTTTTATGAGGTTCCTATCCTGGACGCTCCTTTCGATAAGGAAGCTATAGGACAGGCAATGGGAATGTCCCAGCGATCCTGTGTGGCCATCACAGAGGAAGGGCTGGCGAAGAAATTAATACAGTTGATCAATCAAAAGGTGGGAGATTAATAGTGGCAAAAACGATTAGTGTACAGGAAGTAGCAAATAAACTGAACATTCCGGTGCAGACAGTTATCAAGAAGTTGGAAGAACTGTCCATCTATGTAGGTTCAGGCGGCGGAAACACTCCCCTGAAGCCGGAAGAGTACATGCAGGTAGTCAGCCTGATCACCGGAAAGAAAGTAAAGATGAAGAAGAAGACTGCAGAGGAGGCGCCGACAAAGGCTGAGGCTCCCAAGGCAGCAGAAGAGACCAAGAAGGAAGCAGCCGAAGTCAAGGTAGAAGCACCTGCTGAGACCAAGGAGGTCAAGGTCGAGGTCAAGAAGGTCGACAAGACCGAAGAAGTTAAGTCTGACAAGCCTGTTCCCAAGGTCAGAAAGGCAGCTCCTGCAAAGGAAGAGACCAAGACCGAGGAAGCAGCTGCACCTGCTCCTAAGGCTGAGGAAGTTGCCGAAGCCGTCAAGGCACCGGAGACCAAGGTCGAAGTGAAGGAAGAAGTCAAAGTTGAGGCTAAGGCCGAAGAGTCCGTTCAGGTTGCTCCCAAGGCAGAAGTTTCTCCCGAGGCAGCAGCTAAGGCAGCTGCTATCGCAGCAGGTCTGACTCCCGCTAAGGAAGCAGCTCCTGCAAAGAATGTTCCTACCAAGCGTGTTCCCGTCAAGAGAGAACAGCCTGCTAAGCCCGCTCAGGCCGGTCCCCAGAAGCGCAGAGCTGAAGGAGATGGTCAGGGCAGAAACGCTGAGCGTACCGGAGATCGCCGTGACAACAGAAGAAACGGTGAAAACGGCGCACGTCCTCAGAATAAGGACGGCAAGCCCTTTGGCGATCGCAGACAGAATGGTCAGGGTCGTCCTCAGGATGGAAGAAGCCGTACTACCGGACAGGGAGACCGTCCGTTCCGTCAGGGACAGGGCGCACAGGGCGGCTTTGGCGGCGGTAAGGATATGGATAAGGATGCACCGCAGCAGACCAGACGTGCTCCTCAGCGTAGAAATGACCAGCGTAAGAGCGGTGGTGATTCCTACGATATGGGCCTGAGCGCACCTTCTAAGCATTCCGATACCCAGGCATACAATAAGAAGAGCGAATCCGCTCAGCGCCAGAACAACAAGCAGCGCCAGAACGGAAACGACGAATACAAGAGCAAGAAAAAGAATCTGATGCAGGAGTCCAATTACCTGGATGACGATCGTCTGGCAAGACATAAGAAGAAGCCTGTCAAGCATGCACCCGGCAGCAATGCCGTTGTCGAGGAAGAGGATATCAAGATCGTTTCCCTTCCCGAGAGCATGACCGTTAAGGATCTGGCAGACATGCTCCATAAGCCGCTGCAGTCCGTCATCAAGTCTCTGATGCTCAAGGGCATCATGGCCGGACTGAACCAGATCATCGACTTCGAGACCGCAGAAGGTATCGCAGCCGAGATGGATATCCTGGTCGAGCATCAGGTCGAGGAAGATATCTTCGCTAAGTACGCAGAAGCAGAGGATGCAGAGGAAGATCTTGTGCATCGCGATCCCGTCGTCGTTGTTATGGGACACGTTGACCATGGTAAGACTTCTCTTCTGGATGCGATCCGTAATACCAACGTTACCGCACGCGAGGCCGGCGGTATCACCCAGCACATCGGTGCATCGGTTGTTTCCATCAACGGACAGAAGATCACCTTCTTGGATACCCCCGGACATGAGGCATTCACTGCCATGCGTCTGCGTGGTGCTATGTGTACCGATATCGCGATCCTGGTCGTTGCTGCAGATGACGGTGTTATGCCCCAGACTATTGAGGCTATCAACCATGCCAAGGCAGCCGGTGTCCAGATCATCGTTGCGATCAATAAGATGGATAAGCCCTCCGCAAATCCCGACCGTGTTAAGCAGGAGCTGACTGAGTATGGTCTGATCTGTGAGGAGTGGGGCGGATCCACCATCTGTGTGCCCGTATCTGCTGTTAAGCATGAGGGTATCGATGACCTTCTGGAGAATGTCCTTTTGGTGGCAGACGTTCTGGAACTGAAGGCTAATCCCGATCGTCTGGCTGTCGGTACCGTTGTTGAGTCTCAGCTGGATAAGGGCCGTGGTGCTGTTGCAACCATTCTGGTCCAGAAGGGTACCCTGCGCGTAGGTGATCCTATCGTTGCCGGTACCGCATACGGCCGAGTTAAGGCCATGACCGATGACAAGGGTCGGCGTGTTAAGGAAGCTGGTCCTTCCACTCCCGTTGAGATCACCGGTCTGAGTGAAGTTCCCGCAGCCGGAGACACCTTCTACATGACCGACGGTGACCGTGAGGCAAGAATGCTTGCCGAGAAGGTTGCTGCCCGTGAGAGAGCAAAGATGATCGAGGGCAACAAGAAGGTCAACCTGAACGATCTGTTCAGCGGTATGCAGAGTGGTGAGGTCAAGAACCTGAATGTCCTTGTCAAGGCCGATGTACAGGGTAGTGTCGAGGCTGTCAAGCAGTCTCTGGAGAAGTTGTCCAACGAAGAAGTTAACGTTAAGGTCATCCATGGTGCCGTTGGTGGTATCAGTGAGTCCGATGTTATGCTGGCTTCCGCATCCAATGCGATCATCGTTGGTTTCAACGTTCGTCCCGATGCAGTGGCAAAGAGCTCCGCAGAATCCCAGAAGGTCGATATGCGTCTGTATCGTGTCATCTATGATGCGATCGATGAGATCACCGCAGCTATGAAGGGTATGCTCGCACCCAAGTTTGAAGAAGTTATCAGCGGACATGCTACCGTTCGTCAGATCTTCCACGCCAGCGGTATCGGTACCATTGCCGGTTCCTATGTCACCGATGGTAAGATCGTCCGTGGCAGCTCTGTTCGTCTGGTCCGTGACGGTATCGTCGTCTTCGAAGGCCAGATGGCATCCCTGCGTCGTTTCAAGGATGACGTCAAGGAAGTCAACACCGGATACGAGTGTGGTATCATGCTCGAGAGATTCAATGACGTCAAGGAAGGCGATGTCATTGAAGGATTCTCCATGGAAGAGATCAAGAAAGACTGATAGATTCCTATGCAGAAAAGAAGAAATAATAATCGTGGAAGCAGGATCAATGAGGCCATCAAAGAAGAGATGGCCCTGATCCTGAGAACCATCAAGGATCCCCGCATCGATCCCATGACTTCTATCGTTAAGGTAGATACCACCAGGGATCTGAAATACTGTAAGATATATTACAGTGTGCTGGGAGATGAGGAAGATAAGGCTGCTACCGCAGAAGGATTGAAGTCCGCTGTCGGATATATCCGCCGTGAACTGGCGATCCGTATCAATCTGCGTCAGACACCGGAACTTTCCTTTATCCGTGATGATTCGATCGAATACAGTATTTACCTGGGCGAGAAGCTCAAGGAGATCCATGCCGCCGATGAACAGCGCAAGATCCTCTATCCCCAGTCTGTCACCGAAGAGGATATCGATGACGAGATGGATGAACTGGACCGCGAACTGGACGAGCTGGATCGTGAACTGGACGAGCTGGACCTTGATGAGGAAACAGACGATGAGTTCGATGAAGATGTAGATGAACTTGTGGAGCTTGATAAGATCGAAGAGCTTCCTGAGGAAGGAGCCGACGAGGTATGATGACCAGAGAAGAATTTGCAAAGCAATTTCTCCGTTTTCTGAGTCGTTATGATCGTTTTGTGCTCAGCGGCCATGTGCGTCCGGATGGAGATGCTATCGGAGCCTGTGCAACCCTCGCTTACGTGATCGAGGATATGGGTAAAGAGGCCATCATCTGCTGTGACGGCGATCCGATCCGTTATACCTCCATTATCGATCCTGTCAGGATCCTTCCGGAGGATACGCCCATCGAGGAAGCAGGAAAGTGCTTTACGAGCGGATCCAATTTTGCGTTTATCATGCTGGATTGTTCGGAGCCTGAAAGGACCGGCCGTGCCGCCGGAGGCATCATGGCAGCGCAGGCCAGCATGTCCATCGATCATCATGTGACCAGTACGGAAGCTGCTGACTTTAACTACTGTGAAAGTGAGACTTCTTCCGCCAGTCAGATCCTCTACGGCCTTTTAAAGATCGCAGGGATCACCATTACCAAAAGAATGGCTACCTCTTTGTTCATGGGTGTTGCCTATGATACCGGAGGTTTCCGTCATTCCAATGCGGATACCGAGTCCTTTATGATGGCAGCGGACCTTCGTTCCATCGGAGCGGACAGCAGTTTTCTGATGAACTATCTGTTCCATTCCGTCAGTCTGAAGGAATGCCGTATCTATGCGGCATCTTTGGACCATGCCAAGATGTATAAGGGAGGCATCTTAGTCTCCTGTATGACCGGCGCGGATTTTTGCAAGATGGGAACTGCCGCCAAGGCTGCCGACGGTGTTGTCGGTCGTCTGACGGAGATCTCCGAGGCAAAGGTCGTATGCTATCTTCGAGAGATCGAAGATGGTGTGATCCGTGTCAATATGCGTTCCAAGTGTGATGTCAATGTGGCTCGCGTTGCCTCCTTATATGGTGGCGGCGGACACGTTCTGGCAGCCGGTTGCACCATCAAGGAGCCCATGCTGCTGGTCAAGCAGAAGATCGTAGAAGCGATCTCCCGTCAGATGAAGGAACTGGAGATGGAATATCCCGAATCCGTACAGGAGGAAGTATGAACATCAACGGCGTCGTGAATCTGAATAAGGAGAAGGGCTATACTTCTCAGGATGCGATCCGTGTCTTAAAGGGCATCATGAAGGCAGACAAGGTCGGACATACGGGTACGTTGGATCCGGATGCCACGGGCGTATTGCCGGTGTGCCTTGGAAAGGCAACGAAGATCGCTGAACTGATCACCGGAACGAAAAAAGCCTATCGCGCGGAAGTCGCCTTTGGTGCTGAAACGGATACACAGGATGCTTCCGGTAAGGTATTGAAGACCTTTAGCTATACTCTTTGTGAGGATGACGTTCGAAAGGCCTGTGAGGAGATGACAGGAGAGATATTGCAGATCCCTCCCATGTATTCCGCCTTAAAGCACAACGGACAGAAACTCTACGATCTGGCCAGAAAAGGCGTAGAAGTGGAGCGTCAGCCCCGTCCCATTACGATCCATGAGATCAGGATCCTGGAGATCCATGAGGATGGCATGACCATCGATGTGAAGTGCTCCAAAGGAACCTATATCCGAACCCTCTGTGAGGATATCGGAAGAAAACTTGGTTATGGTGCCCATATGAAGTCTCTGATCCGTACGGCCTCCGGTCCTTATAAGATCGAAGATGCCTATACGTTAAAAGAGATCGAGGTCATGGTCAAAGAAGGCAGGACCTCTGAATTCCTGACGGATCTGACGGTGATGTTCGAAGATCTTCCTTCTATCCGTGTTATGGAGAACGAGGATCTGTATTTACGAAGCGGCAACTTCCTGACCTACCCTTCGGAAAAGGTAAAGGCTGAATTGGGAGATCCCGTCAGGATGCATCTTTCCGGCGGAGAATTAGCAGCGCTCTATAAGGTGTCTGAGTATCTGGAGATCGATGGAAAAGCCCATACGAGACTCAGAGCATTCAAAATGTTTGTATAAAAAAGGGAGGTGCGCATAACGTGACAGACGGCATGTTAGCTGTTTACGACGATATACGCTTTTTCCCCAGTCGAATACGAAGAGAAAAAGCGGTCGTGACCATCGGCAATTTCGATGGTCTGCACCGAGGACATCGGGAATTGATCCATCAGACCGATGCCCTGAAACAAGAGATAAAAAAGACCATGTCAGGAGAGGTCATCCGTGTACTCCTGACATTCTCTCCTCATCCGCAAGAGATCATGCAGAAGACAAAGACTGCCTCCAACCTGAAAGGGGAACAGGTAACTTATCGCAAGATCTATACTGAGGAGGAGAAGATCGAGCTCGTAGAAGAGACAAAGCTTATCGATGAGATGGTGGTCCTGACCTTTGACGAATCCGTTATGACCATGGAGCCGAAGGATTTTTACGAGAAGATCTTAAAAGAGCGATATAACGCTGTCGGTGTCGTAGTGGGAGATAACTTCCGCTTCGGAAACCGGGGCAGCGGAACCGCTGAACTTCTGAAAAAGCTTTGTGAAGAGGATGGGCTCTCATGCCGGATCGTACCGGATGTTGCCCAGGACGGGGAGACCGTCTCTTCCTCCCGCATCAAGAGAGCGTTGGATGAAGGGGAAGCGGAAAAGGCATGGGAGATGCTGGGAAGACCCTATTTTGTGGAGGGGATCGTCAGTGAGGGAAAACATCTCGGAAGACGACTGGATACCCCCACAGTCAATGTAGGTTTTTCAGAGGGACAGCTCGTGCCGGCACGGGGTGTGTATGTGTCCCGTACCTATATCAACGACTCTATGTACGAGAGTATCAGCAATGTGGGTGTCAATCCTACCTTCGGTGGGGAAGCGCCTCGTTCTGAGACCTTTGTCTTTGACTTTTCAGGGAATCTGTACGGACAGAAGATCCGCGTGGAATTTCTGAAGCATATCCGCCCTGAGCAGCGTTTTGAGAGTGCCGAGGCACTGAAGGAACGATTGAGAACGGATATCGAGATAACCAGAAAGTATTTTGGATCGATGTAAGTGTGGCTTTAGCCTTATAGCACTTCATTAGTCGATCTGTACTAAATGAGACAGAATCAAGAAAGACTGTTCTTCGAAAACGGGGAACAGTCTTTTTTTCATCCGGATGCCGTATCTAAAGGGGCGAGAAATCCGCAGAAAAAAAGGCTTTTTCAAAAAAAATTTACAAACAAGTGTTTTCTTTTGAAGGGAAGTGTGATAACATATCAAGTAATATCGCTTCATTAAAGGAGAGCACAATGAGTAATTTTGAGAATGAAAACTTTGCAGAGATGTTCGAGGAATCTTCTCGCATGAACCCTATCCGCAACGGTCAGTTGGTGGAGGGTACTATCCTGGAGGTTACCGGCGACACCGCTGTTCTTGATATCGGTAGTTATCTTGATGGTATCCTGACCCAGGATCAGCTTCTCGCAGACGGCGAGACCATGGACCAGTATCCTGTAGGAACCAAGCTTACTGTTGTAATTAAGAAGGTTGACACCAAGAACTCTCAGGTCATCCTGTCCAAGAAGGACGCAGATCGCGTTAAAGTATGGTCCGAGCTGGATTCCATCAAGGAAGAGCAGACTCCCATCACCGTTAAGGTTGCTAACGCTGTCAAGGGCGGACTTCGTGTTCGTTATCAGGGAATCCAGGGCTTCGTTCCTGCTTCTCAGGTCGACACCAAGTACACTGAGGATCTGACCCAGTTCGCAGGCACCGAGATGGATGTCCTGATCCTGGAAGTCAACCATGAGCGTCATGAGTTCACCGCTACCCGCCGTGACCTGCTTCGTAAGCAGAAGGCAGAGGCTAAGGCTCAGGTCCTGAACACTGTTCAGGTCGGTGATCATCTCGAGGGACGTGTTGTCCGCATCGAGAACTATGGTGCATTCGTTGAGATCGCAGCTGGTGTTTCCGGTCTGCTTCATGTCAGCGACATGTCCTGGAGCCGCATCAAGCATCCCGGCAACGTCGTCAAGGTTGGCGATCAGGTTACCGTAGCTGTTAACTCTGTAGACCTTGAGAAGGGCCGTATCGGTCTGAGCCTTAAGGATCTCACCGAGAATCCCTGGGAGAACATGCCCTTCGATGTTAACGACATCCTGGATGGCTGCACCGTTAACCGTATCATCACTTCCGGCGCATTTGTTCAGATCTCTGAGCATCTGGAAGGCTTCCTGCCCATCTCTCAGATCGTTGAGCGCCGTCTGAAGACCGTCAGCGAAGTTCTGAAGGAAGGCGATCTGATCTCTGTTCGCATCCTGTCCATCGACAAGGAGCAGCAGCGTATCAGCATCTCCATGAAGGGTGTTGAGCAGACCGGTGGTGTTGACCTTTCCGCTCCTGTTGAGGAAGCTCCCGCTGAGGAAGCTCCTGCAGAGGCTCCCGCTGAAGAGTAATTCCAAAAGGAATCCTTTTCACGAGTAAACGCTAACTGAATCAAAAGTAAAGAATCCTTCCTGCAAGGGAAGGATTTTTTACGGGCAGTATATTAAAGATGTTTTAATAAGTCCCCTCAGGACCGTGTTGATATCACTGGATCCGCTCACTGACTTATTTAAAATATTCAACCTTTTCCTTTGAGGTTATTCCATGGCTAATAGAAATGTTTCCATGACGGAAGGTTCCATCCAGAAGAGTATGATCGCGTTTGCGATCCCTCTGTTTATCAGTAATCTGTTTCAGCAGTTGTATAATACGGCCGACTCCTTGATCGTTGGTAACTTCCTTGGTTCCGAAGCACTGGCATCCGTCAGTTCTTCCGGTAATCTGATCTTTTTGATGATCGGCTTCTTTAACGGAATCTTTATGGGAGCCGGTGTCGTTATCGCCAGATACTTTGGTGCCAGAGATGAAGAGAATGCCAGAGGTGCGATCCACACGACGGTAGCGGTCGGTCTGGTGGCAGGAATCTTCCTGACGGTACTGGGTGTCTTTCTGGCACCTCAGATCCTGATCTGGATGGGTACGCCTGCTTCCATTATGGCAGGATCCACGCTGTATTTCAGGATCTATTTCCTGGGTTCCCTTGCCTTCGTTATGTATAACGTATCGGTAGGTGTCCTTCAGGCGATGGGTGATTCCAGACATCCCATGTATTATCTGATCACCTCTTCCTGCATCAATATCGTTTTAGACCTTTTGTTCGTCGGTGCTTTCCATATGAGCGTCGGCGGAGCAGCACTGGCAACGGTCATCTCTCAGTTCGTTTCTGCAACTCTGGGTATGATCCGTCTGTTCAGACAGCCGGAGGAGTACAGAGTCCGCATCAAGGAGATCCGCTTTACCGGTATCTTCTTTAAGCAGATCATCTACAACGGTCTGCCTGCCGGTATCCAGAATTCCATTACCTCCTTTGCCAACGTTATCGTCCAGTCCAACATCAATGCCTTTGGCGATATGGCAGTAGCCGGTCATGGTGTATATTCCAAGATCGAGGGCTTTGCCTTCCTTCCCATCACCTGCTTCATGATGGCACTGACCACCTTTATCTCTCAGAACATTGGTGCACAGAAATATGACCGTGTTAAGAAAGGATCCCGCTTTGGTGTCCTGACAGCCATGATCATGTCCGAGACCATCGGTGTCATCGTCTTCTTCGCAGCACCCTATCTGATGGCCATGTTCGACCGTAATCCCGAGGTTATTGCCTTCGGTGTACAGAGAGCCAAGTGCTGTGCATTCTTCTATTGCCTCCTGGCAATGAGCCATACCATGGCCGGCGTCCAGCGCGGTGCCGGAAGAGCCATCGTCCCCATGGGCGTCATGATGGCCTGCTGGTGTGTGATCCGAGTGACCTTCCTTTCCGTGGCTATGCCCATTTTCCAGTCCATCTATGTGGTCAACTGGGCTTATCCTCTGACCTGGTCCTTGAGTGCGATCAGCTTCCTGGTCTTCTATCTGAAGGGCGATTGGGTATATGGAAGGAACGGAAAACCGCAAAAAGCGTGATCTACCATAAATATGAGACCGAGACAAGCGTTTGTCCCGGTCTTTTTTTGTAAATTTTGCGTATCGTTTCCCTCGCAGGTTGACATTTTTTTAGCACAATGTTATGATTTCCTTTATCATTCAAGGAGGTGTGATCTTGAGAGATCAAACTCAAACCACCAATGAAACAACTGAAAAGGTCTCCTGGCTGAGAAGATTCTTCAGGAAGCTCTTCGGAAAGAAGATAAAGAGGGATATTCCTGTTCAGGAAGTGATGACGACTGTGAAAGAAGTCATTTCTTGTGAGGAACCCTCGTTTGTTCAGGAAAATGTTTCTATAGAAGAAACCGTTCCTGTTGATGAAATGTCTCCTATTCAGGAAGAGAAACCTGAAGATGAAACCAAAGAAGAGATCCCGATCAGTGTAGAACAGATAGAAGAGCGTACCGTAGCTGCTATCAGATCAGAGAAAGAGGAAGAAGACATGAAGGAAGAACGTCGTGCCGTGTTTGAAAACCGTGAGTTTTCCTGGATCCGCTTTAATGAGCGTGTTCTGGAAGAAGCAGAGAAGAAAGATCTGCCTCTGGGTGAGAGACTGAATTTTGCTGCCATCTACCAGAGCAACATGGACGAATTTTTCATGGTCCGTGTCGGTAAGCTGGTGCATCGTTATAAGAACGATCCCATGGATGTGGATTCCAAGACCGGAATGACCCCCAAGGAAATGCTGAAGGCTATCTGCAAGGATATCGATGATCTGATCCCCAGAAGAGATGCCGTCTACCACGAGATGATGGGAGAGCTGGAAAAAGAAGGCATCCGTCTCGTTGATTATAAGAAGATCGAGAGTGAGGACCGTAAGAAACTGCGCCGCTACTTTGAGAGCGAGATCCGTCCTCTGATCGAGCCCAATATCGTAGAGGAGAAGAGAACCTTCCCCTTCCTGCAGAATAAGGCAATCTATGCCGTAGCTGTTCTGCAGAACAAGTCCGGTGCTCAGCGCATCGGTATCATTCCCTGCGGTACCAGTGCACTTCCTCGTCTGGTACAGGTTACAGAGGGAACCTATATCCTGTCTGAAGAGATGATCCTGCATTATCTGCCTGATGTCTTTAAGGGATATACCGTCAAAGCAAAATCTCTGATCCGTGTTACCAGAAATGCGGACATCGATCCCGATGCAATGTACGACGATGAGTATGATTATCGTGAGTTCATGGCAGAAGTCATCCGCAAGAGAAATAAGATGAAGCCCGTTCGTCTGGAACTCTCCAGAGAACTGGAAGGCAAGATCGTGGATGTTCTGTGCACCTATCTGAAGCTGGATCGTTCTCAGGTCTTCTTTTACAAGGAGCCTCTGGATCTGTCCTTTATCTATCAGATCCGCGACATCATGCCCCAGAATACCGGACTGTTCTATAACAAGCGTGTTCCTCAGAAGACTCCTCAGTTCGATATGAAGCGTCCTTTGCTGGACCAGATCGCTGAGAGCGACAAACTGCTGGCATTCCCCTACAACAGCATCAATCCTTTCCTGGATATGCTCAGAGAGGCTGCCAACGATGAGACCGTTACCTCTATCCGTATGACCTTGTATCGTATGGCAAAACAGAGTAAGGTCATCGAGTATCTGATCCGGGCAGCAGAGAACGGTAAGGAAGTTACTGTTGTTGTCGAGTTGAAGGCTCGTTTTGATGAAGAAGCCAATATCTACTGGTCCAGACAGCTGGAGGCAGCCGGATGCCGTGTCATCTATGGCGTCAATGGCTATAAGGTCCATTCCAAGCTGTGTCTGATCACCCGCCGTATCGGTGCGGTTACCCAGTATATTACCCAGATCGGAACCGGTAACTACAACGAGAAGACCTCTCGTCTGTACACCGATTTCTCCATGATGACAGCTAATGTTTCCATCGGACGTGATGCCCAGAAGGTATTCCAGGCACTGATCCGTCAGGAGTTCGTGGAAGAATCCGAACAGCTTTTGATCGCTCCCAAGATCCTGAGAAAGAAGCTGTGTGCTTTGATCGAAGAGCAGACCGAGATCGCTAAGAACGGCGGAGAGGCTTACATCGGACTGAAGATGAACTCTCTGGCTGATACCAAGATCATGAACAGATTAGTGGATGCATCCATCGCCGGTGTTAAGATCGATATGGTCATCCGCGGTGTCTGCTGTCTGATCCCCGGTGTACCCGGCCTGACCGATAATATCCGTATCGTCAGTATCGTAGGACGTTTCCTGGAGCACGCAAGAGTCTTTATCTTCGGTGTTCCCGGACCCAACCAGAAGATGTACTTAGGTTCTGCAGATATGATGAAGAGAAATACCTGCAACCGTGTTGAGATCGCTACCCCTGTTTTGAGCCCTGAACTGAAGGAAAAGATCCTTGGTATGTTCCAAGCACAGGTGGCTGATAACTGCCAGGGCAGAGAGATGCTCAATGACGGTTCCTACATTCCTGCAGCCGCTCCTGAAGGCGCGCCCAAGATGAATTCTCAGGAATACTTCTTTGAGCAGGCCTACAGAGCAGCCGGTGAACCTCTTCCCGAAGAAGTGATCCGTGAAGAAGAGCAGGTATCTGCTGCCATCTTCCCTGAAGTCGTCGAAGAGGCACCCGTGGAAGAGACTACGGCTGAGACTGTCACAGAGTAATAAAGAAAAGAGCGGAGGAACCCCTCCGCTCTTTACATACACAGAAAGAATCATACCAAAACAGAGCCTGCAAATAAAAAGTCAAGGCTAAATTAAAGAACATTGAAAAATTTATACAGGTTGAAAAGAAGGTATCAAAACAAGACCACCACAACCAGTGCTGGTCTAAATAGCGTTATTGATTATGCTTAATCAGATTCAGGAAGAGTGGCAAGATATTCTTTCACTCGACCATAGTAGATTCGAAGAAACTTGTTAGCACCGGCGGTCATGTAGACATAGTAAGGCTTGCCCTGTGCCCGTTTCTTATCTAAGAACTGATAAACAGGATCGCCCTGTGGCATGGTTTTGATGAGTACATCCATTACCTGAAAGAGTGTTTTTCGTAAATCAGCGGAGCCTCTTTTAGAAGTGGGAACACTTCGTTGCTCATAGGTTCCAGATTCGTTTACGCCAGGGTCAACACCCGCAAATGCAGTGATGGCACCCTTGTGAGTAAATCTGCTCACATCACCGAT
>JAZUIK010000143.1:0-7737 GCA_045642205.1 Bianqueaceae bacterium | reverse complement strand
TGCAGTTGCGCTTGAGAATTTCATCAGCTGCCGTGTAAGCTGCCCTGTGCATGTCCTCAAGCATTTCAAAAAACAGCATTTCTTTGGAAGGATACAGCTTATAAAACATGCCTTTAGAAATCTCAGCCGCTTCCACCAGCTGATCTACTGTTGTCTTTCGTATACCAACAACAGCAGCACACGCAGCTGCCGCTTCCTTTAATTTAGAAATAATGACCTGCTTTTCCTGATCTGTGAACGAAACTGCCATGCGCCTCTCCTGTATGACTATAATCGCATATTTAGTCACAGTATATCACATATTTTTATTTTGTCAATTAGCAACAGCTAACCAATATGTAAAAAACATAAAAGTGAAATGCGCCCTGCCGATCATCAAGATCAGCGGGGTGCATCCGGTTCATATATTCAAATTTCCCGACCTGCCATGGGTGGCTCAAATTATCATCAGGGTGTAAGTCGGGTGCAGGAAGCAGCATCGATCCACAGAATCTCTTGCAGCGTAAGGCTTTTTTACGATTCAGACTTTCATGCCCCAGCATACAAACAATATTCTGATCATTGATTTTTGCCCCTGTTCTGAGTGTGTCGGGCCTCAATATCAAGCCCGTAAAAAGCGGTGTAAACGGGGTGTAACGAGAATGATAAAAATCGCGATTTCCCTTGAAAACACGGGCTTTTTTCGCATGCTCACAGCATCCTGCCGTGTTATTCCTTCCAGAATTCCATGATCCGATCGACGTTTTCCTGATACTCCCTCAGGTTTTTCGATCGGCGGATCTTCTTCAGTTCCTTTTCCTGCTCAGGAAAATGATATCCGACATAATGCCAGACATCCACTAACTTAAACAGTACATCTCTCTCCCCATAGAGGATCTCCCGGTAAGATTCCTTCAGGTCCTCCAGATACAGGATCAGCTCCTCTTTCGAAAGAGGCTCTCCTCCCATGATCTCTCTTGGAAGAGCAGGATTCGCGATCAAGCCTCTTCCCAGCATGATCCTTTCCAGATCCGGAAACATACTTGATATTTCATCCGCATCCTGTTTTGTCCTGATGTCTCCATTATAACATACCGGCATCTTCAGGCTTTCCATCATCTCACGAAATACATCCTTGTGAGGTTCTCCCCCATAGTATTCCTCTCTGACTCTGGGATGGATGATGATCTCGGAAAAAGGATAGCGAGCATAGACCTTGGTCAGCTCCTTTGCCTCTGAAATATCCTTCATGCCGATCCTTGTCTTGACAGACAGAGAAGGAAGGCTCGGATCTTTTTCCTTTGCCTCGAAGACTTCCTCGAAGAACCGATCCAGCTGTTCTGTATCCAGAAGCATACCGGCTCCTCTTCCCTTGGTCACCGCCGTGGGTGCCGGGCAGCCGGCGTTTAAGTTGACCTCTCGATAACCCTCCTCTGCCATCATCTGCATGGCAGGGATCATTACCTCGGCTGTCTTTGCCATTAGCTGGGGCACGGTAGATTCCTGATAGGGCTGATACTCCTTTCGGTCCCTTCCCTGAAAGGAATGGGTATGGGTAGCCGTCAGAAAGGGAGTAAAAAACTTATCGATATGGGAAAAATGCCGGCGAAACACCTTTCGGTATGTCACCGGCGTTAATCCCTCCAGGGGTGCTTGATAGATCTGCATCAATCTCGTTCTCCATGCATCGTTTTCTTTACCGTATACATGTGCTCATCGGCACGCTTGTAGATCTCCGAAAAGGAACGATCTTTTTTCGGATTGTATAAGGCCAGGCCATAGGCCAGAGAGATATGTTCACTCATAGGATACATGGAATAATCCTCTCTGTTGGCCGCATCGATCTCGCTGAGGAGCTCCATATGATGCTCCAGATCCTGACCTCTGAGGAAAACGAAGAATTCATCTCCGCCGGTACGATAGACCGGGCTATGGGAAAACACACGGCAGATCTTACGGCAGTTCGCCAGCAGATAATGATCTCCTGCCTCATGTCCCTCTGCATCATTGACTTTTTTCAGCTGGTTCACATCAAAAACGATCATACCGAAAGGTTCAGCTTTTTCCTTTGCGATCAAAGCATCCGTATCACTGCGCAGTTTGATAAATGCTGTACGGTTCTTGACTCTGGTCAGGGCATCGGTAAAGTTCTCCTGCTCGATCTGGGATCTCCACAGAAGACTCTTCAGACGATACGCGCTGATCAGATGGTTGATGACCAGAGCTACCGCCCAGAAAGAAACGCAGTTATATATATCGATCTCTCTGACACTTCCTGTCTCTGCATTCTTTGCGATCAGGCAGAAGATAACGGCTTCTACGGTCAGAAGGATATCCATCTTATAGGGTTTTCCTACGGTTACCAAGGGAACTCCCACCATCATGACCATGAAGGTGACAGCCAGATTATCCGTCGTATTGATGGCTCCGATGATGATACCTAAAAACAACAGGACACCGCTTAAGACGTAGATCAAAGGGGTCAATAAAGAGGAATGCTGATCGATCATGGTGCGTAAGGACACGGTACTGGCCCCGAACAGGACCGCCAGTCCTATGTACGTCCACATATTCCCACTGACGGCGGGAAACAGGATTGCTGCGATGCTGTTGGCAACGAAAAACAGAGTGCCCCAGAAGGTAATCCGCCTCCAGTTGCTGTGATTGGATTCCAGCACATATCCATGGATCCTTCGATACTCTGTTTCCGTCAGACCTCCCCGCAGGATATCCTGCTTAAAGTTCTTCCAAAAACTCATTCTATATTCCTTTTACAAATTTTCTTTTTTCAGACTGTCTTACCCTCTGACCGATTTCATCAACAGGATCAGTCAAAGAGTACATATATGAAAATCATTCTATCAGTTATCCGGCGATTAGAAAAGTCCAAATTTTACAAACCACCCATGTCATTTTCGACATTCTGATTTTCCTGAGGGTTCTCTCCCTGTCTTCTTTCATATGTGAAGCCCATCATTTTCGACACACAAAGAATATTTGCCCTTTTATCCGATCGTTTACCATGCTATACTAATCCTAATACTTTATTCTGGAGGTCATCATGAGCCAAACTAATGCTAAGAAGTCTCAGATCGACATGGGTTCCGGCAGTATTCCGAAGCTGCTTGCCAAGTTGGCACTTCCGGCTGTTTTAGCCCAGATCGTTCATCTGATGTACAACATCGTTGATCGTATCTTTATCGGACATATCCCGGAGATCGGTGCATCCGCTCTGACCGGCGTAGGTCTGTTTACCCCTATATTGATGTTCATGACGGCCTTTGCTATGATGGCTGGATCCGGCGGTGCGCCTCTGGCTGCCATCGCTCTGGGAGAGAAGAACAAGGAAAAGGCGGAAAAGATCGTTTCCAACAGCTTTACGCTGCTTTTGATCTTTGCTGTTTTTCTTTCCGTCAGCCTCTTCTTCCTGGCCGAGCCTCTTCTTCGCATGTTCGGAGCTTCCGATGTGACTCTGCCCTACGCACTTCCCTATGCAAGGATCTACGTTCTCGGCAGTGTCTTCGTCCTGATCTTCATGGGAATGAATACCTTCATTACCACCCAGGGCTTTGCCAAGATCAGTATGCTCTCCACCGTCATCGGTGCTGTTATCAATATCATCCTTGACCCTATCCTTATCTTCGTTTTCAAGATGGGTGTTCAGGGTGCTGCCATCGCTACTGTCTTTTCTCAGGCTGTCAGCTCCGTCTGGATCATCCGTTTCCTGACCGGAAAGAAGACCATTTTAAAGATCCGTCCCGCTTACATGAAGCTGGAAGCCAAGATCTTCCTTCCCATTCTGGCACTGGGTGTTTCTACCTTCGTCATGCTGCTGACGGAAGCCATCCTTTCCATCAGCTTCACCTCCAGTCTGTCCCGTTACGGCGGTGACCTGGCTGTCGGTTCCATGACCATCATCACCAGTCTGAACCAGCTGGTCCAGATGCCTCTGCAGGGTATCGCTCAGGGTGGTCAGCCCATCATCAGCTTCAACTACGGTGCAGGCAATTCTTCCAGAGTCAAGAAAGCATTCTATACCCAGTTCGGTGTCTGCGTGGCTTACGCCGTGATCTTCTGGTTGCTGATCATTATCACACCTTCCACCTTTGCAGGCATCTTCACTACCAGTGAAGCCCTGAAAGACTACTGTGTCTGGTCCATGCGTATCTACATGGCAGTTGTATTCACCAACGGTTTCCAGCTGGCATGCCAGCAGAGCTTTATGGCTCTCGGCCAGGCAAAGATCAGCCTCTTCCTGGCTGTCCTTCGTAAGGTCATCCTGCTGATCCCGCTGATCTTTATCCTTCCCCAGTTCCTCGCTGACAAGGTCTTCGCCGTTTTCCTGGCAGAGCCCATCAGTGACTTTGTGGCAGCCACCATCACCACCATTGCCTTCATGACCCAGTTCAGCAAGATCCTTAAGAAGAAGGAAGCTGAGCTTGCAAGTAAGGAATGATCCAAATAATTGACATTGTATTTGAAAGATAGAGAAGGAGCCCTTCAGGCTTCCTCGAGCGACATGGTAGTCGCGAGAGGATCCTGAAGGGCTCCTTCTATTTTATAAATATCAATTGTTATTTTGCCAATTGTAACTTTGCTCGATCTACACGATCTGTTTATCTTACAGCAGGTGGGCTCTCAGCTCGTCGCCGCTTAAGGGGCTCAGGTAAGCAGGTGCAATGTCAAAGACAGTCTTGCAGCCGCAGCAGCCTTCGTTAGACAGACGGTTGATCGCACGGGCAAATGCCAGGATGACAGAGGAAGTGAACTCAGGGTTGGAATCCAGCTTCAGGCTGTACTCGATGACATGCTTGTTCTCCTTCTCGAAACCGGTAACGCCGGTACGGAAGACGAAACCACCGTGAGGAATACCTGCGTGGTCTCTCATCAGCTCTTCCTGAGAGATGAAGTGGACCGTAGTGTCATACTGATCGAAGTAGTTGGGCATGGTAACGATCTCTTTTTCAATTCTTGCAAGGTCAGCACCCTCTTCTGCCACAACGAAGCACTCTCTGGTGTGCTTTTCTCTGGTGGTCAGTTCAGGGTTCTCACCGGCACGGACGGCTCTCAAAGCTTCGTCTACGGGAATGGTGTACTGTCTTGCGTCCTTGACACCCTCGATACGACGGATCGCATCGGAATGTCCCTGGCTGACTCCCTTTCCCCAGAAGGTGTAATCATTACCCTCGGGAAGGACACAGCCGCCGTAGAGTCTCATCAGAGAGAACATACCGGGATCCCAACCGCAGGAGATCAGAGCCACATGGCCATTCTCCTTGGCTGCCTTATCGACATTGGCAAAATGCTCGGGAACTCTTGCATGGGTATCGAAGCTGTCGATAACATTGAACATAGCTGCATAGGCAGGGGTCTGCTCGGGAAGGTCGGTTGCACTTCCGCCGCACAGTACCAGAACATCGATCTGGCCTTTTAAGGTCTCGATCTCGTCTACGGAATATACCTTAACGCCCTCAGTCTTGGGCTTAACAGTCTCAGGATCTCTGCGGGTGATAATAGCGGTCAGCTCCATATCGGGATTCTGACGGATCGCACTCTCCACACCCTTACCAAGATTACCGTAACCTAAAATACCAACTTTCATTGTATTTCTCCTTTTCCGCTGTAAAGCAATAAAACAAAAATATCTTGACCATTATATTCCCAGTTGCTTTCTCAGGCAAGGAAAAATTTGGCAAACATGGGCACTCGCAGACCTTAGTTTTTATGCGAATTTATCTCACACACAGTCCCAGGGGAACCGCTCTTTCCACCTCAGCGAAGTTCACAGGCTCTCGGTCGGACACCAGAAGGGAACGCTGATTATTAAGAAGGATCTCGGAAGATCCGCCACCATCTAAGTTGACGCCGTTCCACATGCCGCACTCCTGACAGAGCATGGCCATTTCCGAAAGGCTGGCACCGCAGCTCTCTTTACCGACCTCATAGCCGAACTTGCCGGCACCCTCCGCCCAGATGAGCATGGGCTTCCCCTCCTTGTCCGCACCGATGGCCATACGGGGTGCTCTGGCCTTTTCAAAGTCCAGAGGGTACAGGCTCGGGGGATAGGAGATGGTCCAGGGCTTACGGATATTATAGAAGGGAGAGATGAACTCCATGGTCTTTTCTCCCTCTCTCATCAGAGAGTTTCCGACCTGGATACCAAAGACGATATCCTCCATGCCGTGGTAGATGACCCTCTCTTTCAGAAGCTCCTCTTCCTTTCCCGTAAGATCTACTTCCGTATGGATCACAAAACCACTGCAGGGGATCTCGGTGCCGCCATCCTTTCTGATGGCTGATACATGATCACCTGTGATCACGATCTCACATCCCTTGCTGTTTGGTGTCTTTTTCTCTTCCGGTCTGGAATAGAAGGTGGCATTGTCTCCATGGGTCAGGGTGATACCACCGATCTCTACAGAAAGCTTTGTTACCTCAGGTACCTCAATAGATACCTGCTGTTTGACTTCTCCATTTTCATCCTTCACATTTCTGACGATCAGGGCTTCTCTGTGGAACAGAGGCGGATTGACGACATTACCATCTTTCACGCACAGTCCGATGGGAGATCCCAGCTGATCGTAGGGAGATGCACAGTCAAAACGGTCCATAATGAAGAAGTTAGCATTGGCCTTCATCTTCGCTGTCTCCTCACATTCGGACATAAAACCAAACCGCTGGGACACAGGAAGGACAGCCGTCTCCGGCAGTTTTCCAAGAAGAAGCCTTAAACAATCTTTCTCCTTCAGATCGTTCCACACCTCTTCTGCCAGATCGTCCTTAAAGGAAGGCTTTCCAAAAACGATCTTGACGCCCTCCCTGAAGAGGATCGCAGTTGCCGTTAATGGATCTCTTACCAGACCATACTTTTCGCGGATGTCTTTTTCTGCTGCCTTTTCAAGAAGCTTCTCCTCTTTCTCATAGCCGCCCTCCGGCAGACAGAACAGGATCAGCTTACCAAAGATCTCCGGCATGGCCGGTACGATAAACTGCTCATAAAGATTCGCGATGCGATCATACGCTGCCTTACGATAGGAAGGCTGGAAAAACTCCAGACTCTCCCAGCTTTCCGGCATGACCTTCTGTACTCTCTGGATCTCTCCTGATGGATAATCCCACTGTCTGATCTCGGAAAACATGCTGCTGCCTCCTTGTTGATATCAACCTTGTTCTTTATTCCTTGATGACGATCCGGATATGCGTTCCATCACAGATGGTGACGATATCTCCCTGGGTCGTCTGATATGTTTCGATCTTTAATTCCTTCAATGCTTCGAAGAGTTTATCCTCCGGCGGCTCCTGCTTAGACGTGGAGATGACACCATACGATGCCCCCGTTTCCTCCAGCAGGCTCTTCAGTTTTTTGCTGTAGTCTCCGTGATGGGGCAGCTTGATCCAGTCCGCACTCCAGTCGGTACCGGATGAGAGCATCTGTCCAAGGCGTTTTCCTTCCACATCTCCCGTAAAGAGGAAGCGGCAATCACCATAGGTCAGAAGACAGACCAGAGACATCTCATTATCAAATTCCTTATCCTTTGCCTGGGCCTTTTCCATCAATCCCTCCGGATCCTCCGCCGGATAGATGGTGAAAGAGGCCTCATTCGTCTGAGTATCCAAAGTAATAGTGACACTATTGATACTCTCGCTGACCGTCAGGACATTATCTTTTCCACGGATAGCCTTTTCAAAGATCTCCCAGGCTTTTCCCTCCCCCTCATAATCCGGGATCAGGATCTTATCCACCTTCAAAGTCCTCAG
>JAZUIK010000142.1:0-3679 GCA_045642205.1 Bianqueaceae bacterium | reverse complement strand
AACTTCGAGAAGGACTTCCCCTACCTGGTAGAGGCAACTCAGAAGATCGCTGATCATGCTGCAACCATGGGCATGAGCACCACTCTGGAGAACCACGGCCTGTATGTTAACGGAGCTGATCGTCTGATCCGTATCCTGAAGGCTGCTAATCGTCCCAACATCGGTCTGACCGTTGACGTTGGTAACTACCTCTGCGTAGACTGCGACCCCGTTACCGAGGTTCAGAAGGCTATCAAGTATGCTGACATGGTCCACCTGAAGGACTTCTACATCCGTTCCAACGAGCTGATGCTTCCTCAGGACGGTATGTACACCAACTTCCCCAAGCCCTCCGTCAATCCTTATGGCAATGCAGCTCGTACCAATGCTATGGGCGGCGTTCCTACCAGACCTCGTTTCGGCTATGTCGGAACCGCAGCTAAGAACACCATCCTTCGTGGTGCTATCATTGGTCAGGGTGACATGGACATGTGGAAGATCATTGAAGTCATCAAGGACAACGAAGCAGATCCCAACACCAAGACTCCTCATATCTCCCTTGAGTTCGAGGGTATGGAGGACTGTGAGGCTGGTACTTACTACGGCCTTGAGACCGCTCGTTACATCTACGAGAACCTCGACTGATATCGTCGTTATCGATAAGGTGAGAAGACCTTCGGATCGAAAGATCCGGAGGTCTTTTGTCGTTTCAGAAGAGGATTTACTGCCCGTTTCGGATACAAAAAAGGCCCGAATGTTGTCTTTCTTAAGGGAATTTGACAGAGTTGACGGGTTTTATGGTGAACTTGGAAGATTTATTTTCGGCTGATTGTGATACACTGAACATAGGTTATAGTCTATATGGATCAGGATGGTAGAGAACATGCTGAATATATTTAGTACCAGTCGTTCGGGGAAAGCCTCGAATCTGGTGGAATTTCTGGATAACTCTTCTTTTGACGAAAAGTTCGAGATCAATCTGAAGGAAGATGTGATCCGTAATCTGTATCATGTGGAGAACAAATATCTGCTTCCCAATCTCTCCGGAAGTTTCCGTGAGATGTATGAATATGGCAAGAGGTATATGGTCGAGGCTGGAAGTCCGGAGATCAACGGAATGATGGATCCTTCTACTCTGGAGGAGAGACTGAAGAACTCTGAAACACCCGGTATCATCAAGTCGGAATGCAGAGAGAAACTGGTGGATGGAACCTACCGATGGGTAGAGTATGTGGGCATCACCGGCGAAGAGCATGGTGTACCCAAGGATCTGATCTATTTCTATGTCTTTGATATCCAGAATCAGTGGGATCGGCAGAACGGACAGGCGGGATCGGATGTACGTTTTACCAGAAGAAACCCCGTGACAGGCCTGAGAGAGCGAGAGGCCTTTGTTCCTGCTGCCCAGAAACTCAGACAGTCCCAGAGCTACAGCCAGAACTGGTGCTGCATCGCCATCGATATCCAGCATTTTAAACTGTTCAATACCTGGTTCGGACAGGACAAGGGGGACTATGTCCTGGGAGGTATCGGTGAGGTGCTGCGTGATCTGGAAGAGGAAAAAAACGCAGTGGCTGTCCACTTCGGAAGAGATAACTTCGGAGTCTTTATGCCCTATGAAAAGTCCGTGGTAGACAACCTTTATACCAAAGTTAGGGAGGTCATCCATTATTACAGCAACCATGTGGGTTTTCTGCCTGCATTCGGGATCCATATCCTGGAAGAGGGCAGCGAGATCACGACTGATATCTATGACAGAGCCAGGATCGCGGTGGAGGAGGCTAAGAATACCTATAATCACCGGATCCGATTCTTTAATAATCATGTCTATTCCCAGAAAAAAGAAGAATATGCCCTGCTGACAGCTTTTCAGCATGCGCTGAACAATAATGAGATCCAGTTTCATGTACAGCCCCTCTGTAACTTAGTTACGGGCAAGATCATGGGAGGAGAAGCGCTGGTAAGATGGATCAAAGAAGATGGCAGCATGGTCAATCCGGGAGCCTTTATCCCCTTCCTTGAGAAATATGGATTTATCGTAGAACTGGATAAGACAGTCTGGGAGGAGGTCTGTAAGTGGATCCGCTCCCTGATGAACCGCGGGATCCGTCCGCTTCCCATTTCGATCAATGTATCCAGGATCGATCTGTTATCCATGGATGTGTCAGCATACCTTTACGGTCTGACCCAGCGATATAATGTGCCTTGCCGCTTTGTAAATATCGAGATCACGGAATCTGCCTATGCGGAGGATTTCGAAGTGGTTTCCAAAGCGGTTTCCCGTTTGAAGGAAATGGGCTTCAAGGTCTATATGGATGACTTCGGAAATGGTTATTCCTCTCTGAATATGCTGGATAAGATCAATACAGATGTTTTGAAACTGGATATGGCGTTCATGAAGAAGGAGTCTGCTCTCAGTAAAAAGGGTATCAGTATCGTGGAATCCATTATCTCTCTCACCAAGACCCTGGGAATCCCCATGATCGTAGAGGGTGTGGAAAATGAGGAACAGGTCAATTTCCTGAAAAACCTGGGATGTCTGTTTGCACAGGGTTACTATTTCTATCGCCCCATGGATACTGCCAAATTTGAACAGCTGCTGAAGCAGGCGGATCTTCTGGATCTGGAAGGTGTCCGTTTGAGAGCTACCGAGCTCTTCCATACCAGAGCCTTCCTCAATGACTCTCTGTTCACAGACAGCATGCTGAATGGCATCCTCGGCCCTGTGGCGGTATATGCCCTGGATAAGGACGGAGGATTGAATATTACCCGCTTTAATCAGCAGTTTTACGAATGTATCGCGGATGTCAACATGGAGAGCAGGCAGAAGGCGATCCATAACTATATCGTGCAGGAAGACTGGCCAAGGTTCTATCAGATGCTGGAGGATGCCCTTAACGATCATGTGAACGGTGGAGAGTGCACCGTGCGCTTTTATAAGTCCCATGGTGGTGTCTACTGGTTTAACATGCATCTGTATTTCTTAAGGGATAGTGAACAGGGAAAACTGTTCTACGGTAAGATCGAAGACAGAACAGAATCCTATCAGCAGCGAACCGCTTTCTATGAACTGCTCCGTTCAAACTGCGACTATTGTATGAAGATCGATCTGAAGACGGATCAGGCCTATGTACAGAGAAAGGATCGTTCTATTCTGGAACAAGACCCTGCGGCCCGATCCATGAATGTAGTGGACAGTATGGCCATGACCGCCAGGGTACGTATTCCGGAGGAGGAAGAGAGAAAGAGATTCCTTGCCTTCTTTGATCCTGAACGGTTGAAAGAGTCCAGAAAAGCCGGAATGTACAGTGAGATCTTCCATTGTAAGTTCCAGATGGACAGCCAATATGTCCTGACCAGATTTTCTCTGCATTATGTGAAGAGTATTCCCGGCCAGGAGAATATGGTCTATATCTTTGTCAACAGAGAATGGGAATGATCCGCCAAAGGGATCCGCTGCCCGACAATGATCGAGTATAGATCCAAATGTAAAAGGACCAGCAGAGGTTTTCTCTGCTGGTCCTTGGTTATTTCAGGGCTGTTATTTCAAGGTAAATATTTTCGCTATAGTAGGATAAACTACATGATCACTTGTTGGCGAATACCCATCTCATCTGGAACTGGTAGCTGGCAACAGCCAGGGACATGTCGACGATCATCTTGATGATGGTCTGTGCACCCAGAGAAGCACTGAGGGCGG
>JAZUIK010000141.1:0-9666 GCA_045642205.1 Bianqueaceae bacterium | reverse complement strand
TCTATGAGTAAACGACCTTTGCTGGTCCTTTCCGATATGGATGACACCTTATTGACTACAGATAAGCATGTCACACCCTCCACGATCCAATACCTTCGTCAATTCACTGCCGAAGGTAATATTTTCTCCATCTGTTCCGGCCGTCCAAGGAGCGGCTGTCTTCCCTTTTTTGAGGAAATGGATCTCTCCACCATGCCCATGGTCACCGACAACGGCTGTGCCATCTATAACATGGACGGAGAAGATATCTTTTTCGAGATCCCGCTGGACAGTTTTCGCTCTTTTCTAGAGGAGATCGAAGGCTGCGACTACCTCCTGTACATGACCACCCGCTATTCTGTTGCCTATGCACACCATTTAGAGCGGGTCCCCTTCTGGCTGAGGCACGACAAAGAGGTTGTGGAACTCTCCTCTATGCAGGAGGTTCCCGCGGCCCCTCTGATCTGTAATCTGCACATTTTTGAAGATCAGATCGAAAAGGTCGAAACCGTCCTGAAAAGGTATCAGGAAGATATCTTCTATGTCAACTGGGGACTGAACGAAGGGGTGTACAACCTGGAACTCCACGCTGTGAATGCCTCCAAAGGCCAGGCCCTGAAGGTCTTAAAGGCCCATTACCACATCGATGATGATCGTACCGCCGCCTTCGGAGATGCACTGAACGATCTGTCCATGATCGAGGCAGCCCACTACGGCGTTGCCATGATCAACGCTGTCGATGAACTGAAAGAAAAGGCCGATCTGATCTCCGAACGGGACCACAATCACGACGGCGTCATCCACATGATCCAAAAGCTCGTATGATCTGCTTTTCCTTCTTAGGAATATTTTAAAAACCAGGAACCCTAAGGACCTGTGTGTCGGTGACACAATGGTCCTTAGGGTTCCTGGTTTTTATTTATATCTTAATTTGAAATATGCTTCAGCTCTTTTTCGATCTCTTCGAACAGCTTGGCATCCTCACGGATCTGGTCACCGTATTTCTGGAAAACACCGATCGCTGCGGCATCTGTCGGTTTGATCGCTGAAAAGACTTCTCTATAAGCAGCCTTGATCGCTTCCCGGACCTGATCATGATCCATTTTTGAGAACATCTGTCCTCCGGCAAACAATTTGTATGCGATACAGGGCTTTTTCGTATTGGCGATCACATCCAGCATGATCTTACGATCTTCCGGATAGAACAGAAGATCTGCCTTCGTATCAGCCGGAAGATAACTGATCTTTCCCTGACGATGATTGACCCTGGCATTCTGCAGACAGCAGAGATAGAATTCCGCACCCCACTCTTCCTTTTCGGAGCGCTCAACGACCTCCGGCATGTGGGATCCCAGTCCGATCGGAATGCCCATTTCCTTGTAGATCCTGATCCTCTCTTTGATGGTCTCGATCTCACCGGCTTCGTACAGATTGTCCGTGGTGGTTCCCTGGTGGTAGATACCGATGGGCTCCAGTTCCGCCATAGCCTTCATGTTGTCTCTCTGCTCCGCAGCCATAAAGGGCTGGAAGATGAACTTCATCTTTCCGCCGTTTCGTTTATATTCCTTCAGATTTTCCAGAACAAAAGGCTCTGCCAGAGGAAGCATACAAGTATAGCCTGCCTCTTCCATCTCAAACAGATTTTTCTGCCAGACCTCTCTGGTCTGGTAGGCCTTCATCTCTTCTCCGCTGATCTCATCCGGGATATAGGAATAGCCGTTCAAGGCATTATCTCCCACGATCAAACGGGAGATCTCATGTCCAAAAAAATTTACGCTCTGCATCTGTCCCTTGCATTTCCTTTCCCTTTTCAGTATGATTTCTTAAAGACCAGCACTGGATCTGCCGATCCTGTATTACGGATCTTTTCGATAGAATATCACAAGGAAGTCCCCATGTCCATTGCCCTTAGTTCATGCCGCGAATTTACCATCGCGCCCCATAAATCCGTCGCTCCTCAGGAGGCATATCCTGAGATGAAATCCTTTTCCATCGTTCCCATTCTGCTCTATGCCACTTCCCGGTTTGATGGAGACGAATGTTCCCACCTGGTAGAATGCATTGCCGATGCCTGCCCGTCTTTGAAGGACACCGGATACATTTTAGCAGTGGCATCCTGTGATGCGTGGGACAAAGACTATGCCCCCTGGGCCACGGATCCTGAGAGCATGGCCGGTTCCTCCATGGCGGAGCGTCCTTTCGAGGGTCACGCTGACGAGACACTTTCCTTTCTGGAAAACACCTACCTTCCCCATCTGAAAAAATCCTATGGAGATCGCCCCATCTATCTCATGGGCTATTCTCTGGCAGGTCTCTTTTCCCTGTACAGTGCCTATCACTCCTCGTCCTTTGATGGAGTCATCTGCTGCTCCGGATCTCTCTGGTTTCCCGGTTGGATGGGCTATGCAGCCATCCATTCCCTTCCCCATCCCTGCAAGGTCTACCTAAGCCTTGGAGGCAAAGAAGATAAGACCAAAGATCCCATCCTTTCCACCATCAGAAAGTGTACGAAACTGCAGGAGCAGTTTCTGAAGAAGGACCCCAATGCCCTCCGGGTTCTGTATGAGATGAATCCCGGTGGTCACTTCGCTGACTCCGCCAAGCGCCTTGCCAAAGGCGTTAAGTTCATGATGGAAAACTGATCGTTGCAACTGTCTCATTTTTCTAAATTTTCCAAAACATGTGCTCTTTTAAGACACAAAAAAGACCTGCCGTGTCCCTTTCCGGCTCCTTTGATGGAATCTATCGGGTAGACACAGCAGGTCTTTTTGTATCTGTCAGATCCTCAGCACACAGCGCTCATGATGGCAAAGGCCACCATAGTGATCAGGGTATAGACTGTGATCACAGAGGAATAAAAGCTTCTGGCTTCCTCGTCCTTGACATAGATGGGAAGGACAAAGGTCGGCGGCAAGATGGCCGTCAGGATGACACCGATCCTTGTGAGGGTCGAATCGAATTCTCCTCCTAACAGATGGAACAGTCCCAGTACGCCAAGACAGATTACCGTCTGGACCAGCATACGCATCAAGATGGTACCCGCCACCTTCTTGATCCGGATCCCCTTGAACTCGATACGGTATCCGATGACCAGAAGGATCGCTGCACTGGTAGGTGCGGAGATGAAATCGCACAGAGAATCGATGATGCCGCCTAAAGGAGACTGATGGATCAGTGCACCCACCCCCGTAATGGCAATGAGAAGACCGCCCACCTCTCCTACGAGGGCCGGTGTCTTCACCATACTGATCAGGGTTTCCTTCAGGTTGAAGGCTCTTCCCTTCTCTTCCACCCGGCGGATCAGGGTAATATAGAGGGTATAGGTCGCAATACCAACACCCACATCCATCAGGGCATATCGCGCCATTCCCTCAGGCCCCTTTAACAGAGTGATCAGGGCGTAACCGATCATACCTCCCTCATAGCCGGCCAGCACAAAGGGAAAGAACTGATCCTGAGAGGGCATTACCTTTACCAAAAGGAAGCCGACTCCTAAGGTCAGGGCGAGGACGGCCACGTAGGTCAGAGGATACAGCGCCACCTCGGCACTGATGGAGGCTTTATAAAAGGTTGAAAACAGTGCCGCCGGCAGGGCGATATTCATGACCATCTGCTGCAGACCATTGATCCCCTCCGGAGAGATGATCTTCTTTTTGCGGCACAGGACTCCTAAAAGGAGCATGACCGCTACCGGAAGAACAGTTGTGATCATTCCACCCATCAGAGCACCTTTGCCGTTTCGTAGGCAGCAGTGATGGCATCTCTGAGGTTTCCAACCTTCTGACAATCACCGATCACATGGACGTTGTCCATATTTCCAAATGCCAGAGGTGCAGGAGTGTAGCCAACCGCAAAGACCAGAGTATCTGCGTTCTTGATGGTGATGGTATTGCCTTCCTTCTCGTAAGTAATGGTGTCTTCCGTTACCTCAGTTACCTGTGCGTTCAGTTCGATTTTGACACCCTTCTCCATTAGGCGACGGGTCACGACGCTCTTGGCAGCACCGCCTTCACCGGCCATCAGCTGGTTGGTCATCTCGATAATGGTCACATCGCGGTTTGCAGGGAACATATCGTTGATCAGAGGAGCCAGGTAATCTGCGGTCTCGCATCCGACGGAACCACCGCCCAGGATGACGATCTTTCTTCCGGGATACTTGCGTCCGGAAAGGATATCATCTGCCGTCATAGTCAGTTTGAACTTCTTGAAGGCTTCGATTTCCTTAGGTTTAGCACCGGTGGTGCAGATGATCTCGTAATCCTTGAACTCAGTGGCGATCATCTCAGGGGTGATCTCCGTATTCAGACGGACCTCGATCTGATGATTGGCCAGACGGCGGATCATGTACTTGATGACCTTGCACAGATCCTGTTTGCCGATGGGAACCGCTGCCAAACGGAGCAATCCGCCCAGTTCTCCTGTTTTCTCTGCTAAAACGACCTCATGGCCGCGCATCTTGGCAACATAAGCGGCCTCCATACCGGCAGGACCTCCGCCGATGACCAGGACCTTCTTCTTCTCCTTGGCCTCGTCGATATGATTGGACTGGACCGAAGGATTCACGGTGCAGGCAATAGGCTTTCCGAACATAATGCCGGTCAGGCAGCGTCCGCAGCCGATACAGGGACGGATATCGTCCGTGCGGCCTTCCTTTGCCTTGTTGGCAAACTCACTGTCACACAGATTAGCTCGGCCGATCATACAGATGTCGGTCTTACCGTTGGCGATCAGTTCCTCCGCGATCCAGGGCTCATTGATCCTGGAAACGGTGGATACGGGAATGTTGATAAAGCGGCGGATCTCCTCGGAAGCATGGGCATGGGGTGCCGGAGAGGTTCCGGGAGCGGGCATGGAACTGCCACGCTTGATGGTATTACCGCCGGATACATGGATAAAGTCTACACCGACCTTTTCCAGCTGCTTGCAGACATAGATCTGATCGTTCAGTGTCAGACCGCCGTCACTGTACTCATCACCGGAGATACGTACATCGATGATAAAGTCCTCACCGCACTGCTTACGGATCTCCTGGATGACCTCCAGGGTCAGACGAAGTCTTCCGTTGATATCTCCGCCATACTCATCGGTACGCTTGTTATACAGAGGCGTCAGGAAACCGCCCAGAAGGCCATGGGCATGGGCACACTGGATCTCGACACCGTCGCCCCCTGCGATCTGGAAGCGCTTGGCGGCCTCACCGAACTGTCGGATGAGCACCTTCAGTTCTTCCACCGTAACGGGACGGGGTGCACTGCGGGCATAGTAAGGACCCACATTGCTGGGTGCGATCAGCTGGGGAGTTCCGGGAATAGGAAATGCCATAAAGGCAGGATGGAACAGCTGAGAGAGGATCTTACAGTCATACTGATGGACTGCCTCTACCAGCTTTTGCCATCCGGGAATATAGGAATCGTCATGGATGGACATATCACCGGGCAGGTAAGTATAGACCGGCTCGACGGTGGTGACCTCCGTAATGATGAGGCCTACGCCACCCTTGGCACGATTGGAATAATGCTCTACCAGTGCATCCGTCACATAGCCCTTATTGGCCAGGTTCGTAGACAGAGGCGGCATGAAGATACGATTTTTGACTTCCGTCTTACCGATCTTGATCGGAGAGAACAGATGAGGAAAGGAATTCATGTTGGTCTCCTTTACAGATAATCTTTCCGGTCCATCATAGCACAAACTGTTGCAAAAATATATTCCCATAAGAGGATTTGTATAGGACGTTCGAATAGGAAAACTATGATATAATCAGACCATGAAATGTTGAACCATCCTTCCAAAGGAGACAAGACCATGGCTTATACCTTACGTTCCAGGACCGATCGCACTGCGATCTTCACCGATACGCCTAACGAGACCCTGATCCTCATCGAAGGCAGCGAGAAAGCTGTCCTTATCGATGCCGGCGAGGACAGAGACATTCTGTATGACTTTGTCCGCACACTGACGGACAAACCTGTTTCCGTGGTGATCACCCACGGTCATATCGACCATATCGCCCGTACCGGAGATTTTGAGACGGTCTACATGGACCTGAAGGATGAAGCCATCTACAAGAGCCACAAGCTCATGTTGGAAAGTCAGGGGTTCACCTCTGTCATGCCCTTTGAAAAGATCCTTCCCGTCCCCGAGACGCTCTGCCTCGGCACGATCAACAATGCTGATGGCAGTAAGTCCCCTGATCTTCTTACGATCGTCCCTCTTCCCGGCCATACGCCCGGCTCCATCCTGATCCTGGACCCTGTAAGCCGCAGTGTCTATACCGGTGATGCCATCGGCTCCGGATGCGGCTGCTGGATGCAGATCGACGGATGCCTCACCATCAGTGAATACAGAGACAATATCGCTTCTGCCCTGCAGACTTTAAAAGCCATGGGCGTAGATTCTACCTGGACCTTTGTGGGTGGTCACTTCGGTCAGGAATACATGTCCAGAGTCTCTTCCTACAACAAATTTGACCTGGATCTGATGAAGGATCTGAAGACTCTCTGTGATAAGCTCCTTGCCGGTGAGGACCTCTATACCCCCGCCGATGTCATGCATATCGAAGGCTGTCAGCCCTACTACACCGTCTACGGAAAAGCCGAGATGATGACCATCAAGGAACTGGTGCGATAAGTGAGCACAAACGAAACGAAGACTAAATGATAGCAAAATCCCCTGCCCATTAGGAAGTATCCGCATGGACAGGGGATTATCATTAGATCAACGATAAGAGAACACCGAATCCGTTTCCACCCCTCAGGGATCAGAAATTCATTCCGGCAGTCCAGACCTTTAATTCTTCAGGATCAAAATTGCCACCCAGACGGATGCCACCCTCTACGGTAGCCTTTCCTTCGGTCAGCTCAGCAATACGCTTAGCACCCAGCTCGACACCGCTTCCACCGGAAGTGCAGAAGGGAACGATACGCTTACCGGTCATATCATTCTTTTCTACAAAAGTATCAACAACACTTGGAGTACGGCCCCACCATACGGGGAATCCGACAAAGATCACATCATAGCCGCTCAGGTCGGTCAGAGACTTCAGTGCGGGACGGCAGGTCAGATCGTTCATCTCAACGGTGCATCTTGCCTGGGGATTTCTGTAATCCAGATCAGCCATGGTGTAGGGAACTTCAGGCTCGATCTCCATGATATCCGCCTGTTCCATCTCAGCGAGCATCTCTGCTGCTCTCTTGGTAACACCGGTAGCAGAGAAATATGCAATTAACTTCTTACTCATAATCCATTCTCCTTTTATACTGCTTGATGACTTCTCTTCCATTATTCGAGAGAGGTTATCCGAAAGCAGATTGTATCCAATTTAATAGCATTTGTCAATTCTTCTCTTGCTGTGTCAGTTCCTGCTTTACCCTGCGCATCATGATGATAAATCCGGGTACCAGTACCAGGTCCGCCGCCAGCCAGGCCGCCGGTTCAGCAAACAGAAGAGCGATGGAATCAAAGAGGATGGGAAGGATAATGGCAGATCCGCAGCGGGCGACGAATTCACCCACACCGGAGATCAAAGGCACCATGGTATTGCCCATTCCTTGAAGAGAAGAACGCACTGCATAGAGCACATACAGGACCGGCAATGCACTGGCCATGATGACAAGATAATTATACGCTACACGCATGGCCTCTTCCACCATCTCCGGAGAGTCGGATGATATAAATCCGGAAAGGATGAACTTGCCAAACACGATCATGAAGAACATGATAGTCAGAGATGTCAAAGTGGAAAGGATCAGGCCGCTTCGGATACCGCTCTTAAGTCTCTGATAATTGCCGGCTCCATAGTTCTGTCCCATGTAAGTGAGCATGGCAAAACCATAGGAAGTAGCAGCCACTTCCAGGATACCGTAGAGCTTATTGGTAGCAACTACGCCCGCAATAAAGGCAACTCCAAAACCGTTGACTACATACTGCACGATCATACCACCAAAGGCCAGGACCATGTTCTGGAAGGCCAGAGGCATACTGAGGACCATGAGCTTCTTGCAGAGCTTGGCTTCGGGAAGGAAGTCCTCTCTGGTAAAGGTCATGATATCGATCTTTCGAAGGAACAGCAGACAGTAACATCCACCGCAGGCCCAGGAAATGACCGTAGCGATGGCCGCACCGGCAATGCCCCAGTGAAAGCCCATGACAAACAAAAGGTCCAGACAGATGTTGATCAGTGCCGTTGTGATCATGGCCTGCAGGGGTGTCTTGGCATCTCCCAAAGATCGAAGGACTCCCGCCAGCAGGTTATAGATCATGTAAAGGGGCATACCGACAAACAGAACATGCAGATACAAAGCGCTGCCACCACGGATGGAATCCGGTGTCTGGAGGAGTTTCAGGGCAGGTTCCGTGATCACAAAGCTGACCACCGCTATCATGATGGCCAGAGCGATCGCCAGGACTGCCGAGTTACCGATGCCTTTTCGAAGAGCCTTATAATCCTTCGCTCCGAAGTCCTGAGCCATTTTGATGGCAAAGCCCTGGGCCAATCCCATGACCGTACCAAAAGTGAACCAGTGGACATAATCCGTGGAACCCACCGCAGCTAAGGCTTCCACACCCAGGAACTTTCCCAGGATCATGGTATCCACCACAGTGTAGAGCTGCTGGAAGACATTTCCAGCCATAAGGGGTAGTGCAAAAGTCAGCAGGATCTTCATAGGACTGCCGACCGTCATATCTTTTACTTTCGCCAAAATTCTTACCTTATAAAACGTACACGACAAAAAAGAACGTCCTTATATTATAGTCCACTTTCCCTTTTCCTGCACCTCTTTTCTTGACGAGGCTGAAAAATCATCGTAATATTGAGTATTATTAACTCAAGACCAAGGACCGAACTATGTACATACTACTTTCTGCCAGTCGACTGGCCTCCATTGTCTTTTTAAGTCTTCTCACCATTCCCGGCTTACTGGTGGCGATCGGTGCCTACATTACTTACCGCATGGCCTATGCCAGGGCCCAGGAGGGAGAAGATCCCTATGCTCTTCCCGAGGGTGAGCAATATGAGGCCGTCCGCGTCGAATCCCGCCGCATGATCAACCAGGTCCTTTCCTTCCCCTATACCGAAGTAAAGACCCGCTCTGTGGATGGTCTGACACTGTATGGAAAATATTATCATGTTTCTGACGACGCCCCCATCACTCTTTTGTTCCACGGCTATCGCAGCAGCGCAGAAAGAGATTTCAGCGGCGGATTGACCGAGACTTTGAAGATGGGTTCCAATGCGATCCTGGTGGATCAGCGTGCCCACGGTAAGAGCGAAGGCAAATGCCTGACCTTCGGTGTCATGGAACGTTATGATGTCCTTTCCTGGATTCGCTTTGTTCGTAAGCACTACGGACAGGATCGCAAGATCCGTCTGTATGGTATTTCCATGGGCGCTGCCACTGTCCTTTTGGCTGCCGGTGGCAAGCTTCCTTCTAACGTGGAATGCATCGTAGCCGATTCCGGTTATTCCTCTCCCGAGGCGATCATCCGCAAGGTCATCCGCGATATGAACCTGCCGGATAACTTAGCTTACCCCCTGGTCCGTCTGGGCGCTATCCTCTATGGAGGCTTCGACCCCAGCAGTGTCACCGTTGAGAAAGCACTGGCACATACCAAAGTACCGATCCTCTTCATCCATGGCGAAGATGACCGCTTCGTTCCCTGTGAGATGTCCATTGCCAACTACGA
>JAZUIK010000140.1:0-54968 GCA_045642205.1 Bianqueaceae bacterium | reverse complement strand
CGGGAAGTGTATGTCCTTCATTCAGGAAATAACCAAGAGTAACAGTTTCTGATGCTAAACATCCATCGATAATGTTGATTGCTCGAATTACAGTACTCTTGGTCAACTCAAAAGGGACTGTATATACCTCGTCATCCATGGTTGGCCAGCTGCCATCGGTTGTGTAGTAGATAGTGCCGCTTGCGGATAAACTTACGGTCAAAGAAGTGACATCTTCATATATACCTGGAGTCACATCAGCGATTGGTGAGTCAGAAATAATCGCTTTTCCATCAATGTTTTCTTCATTGGGGGAAGGACTTTCAAAGTAATAGAAACCGCCCTGATCTTTCATTCGACCAAAACTATTGTGGTAAGGTATACCCTTCAAGTGCATCTGGTCGATAATGATATCGTCTTCATTAACCAGATACAACCAGTCTTCCGTAGCATTTAAGGAAAGAGCATTGGAAGCCAGTACGATCGTTATATAGTCGCCTGGATGGACTACCTGATCTGGAAGTTCCATACGATGAAGATCATTTAGAGAATCAGTGAGGTAGTAATCTGACAGATTTATGTCATGGCCAGAGTTGTTGTACAGTTCGACCCAGTCGTAATACTTGTTGTCAGGTTGCTGTAGATAACTATCATTCGCTGTCATGGCCTCACTCAGGCAAAGGTCATCGGGAAGTTTCAAAGACCGCTGATACTGCGCATAACCATCAAATGTATTGGGAAATCCCGGAGTTGCCATTTCTGTGAGTGCGGAATGATAGTTTTCGGTGGGAACTAAAGAAGTATCGGGGAGAGCATCCGCAAGATACATTTTATCGGAAAGAGTCCCTGATGGGGTTGTAAGACAAAGGACTTCACCTGATCGGGCAATGGAGAAGGCAGCGTGGAGAAAACCATCATCGCTTCGAATATCTCCGTCACATATAACAAGAAGATATTCCCCTGGTTCAATCTCAATATCAGGGAAACTCCATTTTTTGAGATCTTTTTCATCATCGGATAACCACCAACCGCTTAAGGTGACACTCTGGTCACCAATATTGGTCAGCTCGACCCAGTCTGGAAAGCGTCCGTTTCCGAGATTGAAACTCTGATTATCAGCCATGACCTCATTGATCTTAATGGTACTGTCTACCTGATTTCTTGTGGCTTCATAAGAAAATGAACCAGACAGATCATTTGAAAAGCCGGGTGTAACCAGATCGGAGACATTAAATTCTCCGTCGGTCGAACGAGCATAAGAACAATTTGAAGGTAATGCAGGAATAACCAGTTCATCGATGATGTCGGCACCAGGACTTTGTAAGATCAGAATCTCACCACCTGTCGAAGAGATCCTGAAGGGTAGACCATTAACATCATCACACCATAAGATCATATAGCCGTTGGCTTCAATCAAGGAACCGGATGGGAAGTAATATTTTATCTTTTCTGAATCGTCACTGAGACGACATCCGGAAAGATCAACATCTGTATTCGATGTGTTATATAATTCGACAAAATCGTAGCAGTCTCCATCCGGTGAAGGGTATTGGCTGTTGGAAGAAAGGACTTCATTGATGACAACAGGAAAACTGGAAGCGTGCTTGGACAACAAGTATGCATTATATCCTTCCTGCGTATTAGGAAATCCAGGAGTAGCAAAGGATTGCAGTGTCCATGTATTATCAGAAGTCAATACCATGGGCATATTTCGTTTAGAAGGTAAGGTGTTGACTGTATCTACAATGACATTCTTTCGATTCATCAGATAGATCACTTCACCGCCATTTTTACTGATGGAAAAATTCCCGATGTTCTCATTAGTATTCGCTTCACACCAGACAACGAAATACTGACCAGCTTTTAAGATGGTTCCGCAAGGAAACTCATACCCCACATTTCTCTGAGAATCCGACAATTTAAAACCGGAAATATCGATATCCCCGTCGGCACTGTTATAGATTTCGATAAAGTCGTGATTATGTCCCTGATCATCTGCATATAGACTGTTTGAAGCGAGTACTTCAGTGATGTATACAGCGAAACTGTGGGAATCGTCTTTTGCAGCACCAGATGAGGAATTCCAGAAGATACCGCACAGAATAGATACAACTAGTAGAGCAGCGATCATGACAGTGAACTGTTTTTTGATTTGATTAGTCATATCTTGTTACTCCTTTATTCGTATTGTGCAAGCTCTTCGGAAAGTACATCCCAATCTTCCATCAGCTGCATATTTTCTTCTTCAAGCTCTTCGATACGTTTTTCCAGTTCTCTGTAACTGGAGGCGGAGGAGTAATACTTGGGAAGCAGCATCTTCTGACGGATCTCGTCGATCTCTGCTTCGTTCTTTTCTATGGTTTCCTCCATCTTTCTGGCTCTGGCTTTTTTCTTTCTAAGTTCACTGGCAGCCATCTTCTGCTGAGCAAAAGAGATCTTGTTCTCAGTGGGCTGCTCAGCCATGGTAATCTCTTCCTCCATTCGTCGATGTTCGACATAGAAGTCGTAGTTACCAAGATAGGGAACAGCCTGATCTACACGTAATTCCAGGATCCTGGTTGCCACCTGATTGATAAAGTATCTATCATGGGAAATAAAGAACAGAGTGCCTTCGTAGGAAGTCAGGTTCTGTTCCAATACTTCTCTGGAAGCAATATCCAGATGGTTGGTAGGCTCATCCAGCAGAAGGAAATTGGCATTGGACAGCATGATCTTACAGAGAGAAACACGTGCCTTCTCACCACCGGAAAGATTGCGGATCTCTTTAAAGACATCTTCACCGCGGAACAAAAAGCATCCAAGGATATTGCGAATCTCCGGAATGGTCAGATTCGGATAGGCATCGTAGATCTCATACAGGATCGATTTATCAGGTGAAAGGTTTTCCTGTGTCTGATCGTAGTATCCGGGGAATACATTGACACCTTTATGAAGATCACCATATAAAGGAGCGAGCTGTCCCATGATCAACTTGAACAGAGTGGTCTTACCGATACCATTGGCACCGATCAGAGCGACACGTTCTCCCTTTCGAATCTGGAAATCCATATTGCGGAACAGGTCTCTTCCATCAAAACCCATACGAAGCTGGGTAGAAGTAAGGACGACTTCACCGCTCTCGATGGCGGGAGTGAAGTGTAGACGCATGGACTTCTGAAGATCCACCGGCTTATCTTTAAGTTCCATCTTGTCCAGAGCTTTTTCACGGCTCTGTGCACGGCGGATAAACTTTTCCTGTCCACGACCTCTAAGATCACGAATGATCGCTTCCTGACGCTTGATCTCAGTCTGCTGCGCTTCGTATTCACGGATAGCGATCTTTCTGCGGAAATCCTTAGCCTCGATATAGAAAGAATAGTTACCGTTATAGACAGTCGCTACGCCGTTTTCGATCTCCATGGTCTTGGTACAGAGACGATCCAGAAAATATCGGTCATGAGAGATGATGATGCAGGCACCGCGAAAAGCAGTGAGGTAAGACTCCAGCCAGGTAAGAGATTCGATATCCAGATGGTTGGTAGGCTCATCCAGAAACAGGATGTCAGGATCCTGGAGCAGCAGTTTACCCAGCATAACACGGGTCTTCTGGCCACCGGAGAGAAGATGAACGGGAAGAGAATATTCCTTCTCATCAAAACCAAGTCCGTTAAGAACACCACGGACCTTGGAACGGAAGGCATATCCATCTTTCTGCTCGAAAACACGCATGAGTTCGGCATAAGAATTCATCAGGGCTTCGGAAGTATCATGCTGCATTCTCTCTTCGAGTACGCGCATACGCTGTTCCATCTCGATCAAGGGCTGGAAAACCTTTAAGAGTTCATCTTCGATACAACTGTCAGAATCATATTCAGCGACCTGAGGCAGGTAGCCGATCTCTGCATCTTTTCTAAGATAGATCTGTCCTTCGTCGGGATCCAGGTTTCCTAAAAGTATATTAAACAATGTGGTCTTGCCGGCTCCGTTCATTCCGATCAGAGCCATTTTTTCCTTTTCCTCCAGATGGAAGGAAACATCTTTTAGAACTTCGTGAGGAAGGAAGCTCTTTTTGATGCCGGAAACAGATAAGATCATGGCAGACTCCTTTTGAACATAATAATGTATCTTATATAAAATAAGTATAATCAAGAAATTATAGCACAGAGCCAATAATCTTGACAATAGAAGAGCTTTCAACTATCATATACGAATATGTGTAAAATTCTCTGTTGAAAGTGGATCATATGAAAATCAGACTAAACAAACGGGGAGTGGGACTCATTCTGGCGTGCCTGTTGACCGTCTGTCTGTGTATGACAGCCTTTGCCAGAGTTGTGATCACTACCACCGGTTATTCTATATTTGAACCTCCCTTTACACAGGCTTCGGGCAGTGTGGGAGTCATGGTCATTCCTGTAGAGTTTGCCGATACGACCTTTGGCGATGAGAATGCTACGGATAAGATCGATCAGATCTTTCGAGATGGTGGATTCGGTGATCTTCCTGCTGTGAAGGAGTTTTACGAAAGAGCTTCTTATGACTCTCTGTACATGGATATCGTTGTACAGAGAACAGTATATCTGGATATCGAACGTGCAGCCTATGAAGAGGATCCGACACAGCTCGTGTGGGATTGCCTTAGTGCTGTTATGGAGAGAGAGGTCTCTCTGACTTCATTTGACGAAAACTATGATGGTTTTCTGGATGCTCTGTTTCTGGTCGTAGCAGGCGATGCGCCTGACCAGAAGAGTGTCTGGTGGCCTCATACCGATACTTATTACGGTGGAATGGCGACGGACGAGATCTATGTGGGCGGTTGTTCCTTTATCTCCTACGATCTTTTGACTTCGGAATCTTCCATCCGTCAGTTCTCTGCGATCCATGAGATGGGACATCTGTTCGGACTTCCCGATCTGTATCAGAGTGCTACTGTTTCCGGTACCGGTTCTTCTGTCATGATGGATCTTTCCACGGGTGACCAGGACTGTTTTTCCAAGATGCTTCTTGGTTGGACACAGCCGCAGATAACGGATAAAGCAGGAAGTTTCAGGATCTCCTCAGAGTCCACCACACCGGATGCTCTGATCATTGCACCGGAAAACTGGGATGGCAACATACTTTCCGAATACTTTATGGTGGAATATGTTACTCCGGAAGCCAATCAGCGCAAACAGGGATTGAGTTCGGAAGGTGCAGTCCGTATATGGCATGTAGATGCTACGACCTCTACATTTACCAACGATGTGTCTATCGACATGTACACCAATAATAATCAGAGTGGACCTAAACTTCTGAGTGTCGCTGTTCCCGGCAAGGAATGGTATCATCCCGGTGAATCTGTTGAGCCATCACAGCTTGTATGGAATAACGGGACGCCCAGTCAGATCCGTATCCGTGTTGCATCGATGGATGGAAAGAACGCTGTTATTGAAGTGAAATATGGCCAGACACAGGATGCGGCTCCCGGAACGGATCCCACAGTTGAATCATCCGATCCTGTGGATGATCAGGGTACAGAGAATGTTACAGAAGATCCTGTAAATACCTCCTCTGTGACTGAAGAAACCTCCGGTTCTACCTCTGATCTGGACGCGAGCGGCGAGGCAACAGAAACAGAAGATTCCAATAAGATCTTCAGTGTATTCGTGGAAGATGGGACAAAGGACCATCAGGTAAAGGGACAGGTCCGTATTCGAGAACTGACTCCCGCTACCGGAATTTCCATCGTTGTTGCTTTTATTATCTGTTTCCTGCTCTTAAGAGCAAGCAAGAGGTATAAGGGCAAGAGAAATCGTTATAAATAATCATCCGCAAATAAGCGGAATGAAAATATAGGAAGGTGTTTCTATGAAAAAAATGAAAAATGCCATCGTGCTTTGCCTGATCACGTTGATCGTGATCTGCTTTGCACTGATTTCCCTTGCGGGAGTAGGCAATTTCGGTGTCGGAGCCAGAGATATCCATCTGGGTCTTGACCTTGCCGGCGGTGTTTCCATTACGTATCAGGCAGAGGAGGGAACCAATCCCACCGCTGATGAGATGGATGGTGCTCTGGCTGTTATCCAGCGTCGTCTGGATGCCAAGGGATATACCGAAGCGAATGCATTTTTAGATGGCAGTAATCGAATCCGTGTTGAGATCCCCGGTGTGGAAGACGCCAGCGCCGCTGTTGAAGAGATCGGTCGTACCGCTATGCTTCGATTCATTGGTGTGGATTATGTTCGTCTTCTTTCCAGCTCTCTGATGGAAGAGTTCTATGAGCGTTATGCTGAGGATGTCCGTGCAATGGATACTGCAGGCACGACCTCTACACAGAACGAAGATGGAACGGTTTCTCTTTCTCTGGCTGATATCTCTGATGAAGAACTGAGAACCGATGCTGAGAACTATTTCAGATATTACTATACCAGTGCACTGACTCGTTATCCCGAGGTACTGGCAAAGGCTATCGAAGAAGGAATCGCGCAGGAAGTCGTTACCGGACTGAATGTCAGCAATGCTACATTCCAGAAAGGTCAGACCAATGCAACCTCTTCCATTGAAGCCTATGTCAAACTGGAGTTTGATGCGCAGGGTAAGAATATGTTTGCTGAGGCAACCAAGACTTATCTGAACAAGCACATTGCGATCCTGCTGGATAATACCGTTATTTCCATGCCTACCGTAAATAATGTGATCAATGATGGTGTTGCTATCATTTCCGGTATCGGTACCGATGAAGCAGCCAAGGCTCTGGCTGATGATATCCGTGGCGGTGCACTTCCTGTACAGCTTAAGGACATCGAGCATAAGAGTGTCGGTGCTACCTTGGGTATGGATGCTCTGCAGACCAGTATCCTGGCAGGAATCATCGGCTTTGCCATCATTATCCTGTTCATGATCTGTTTCTATCGTATTCCCGGAACCGCAGCTTCCATCTCCCTGATCTTCTATGTCTCCGCTGAGCTTCTTCTGATCAGTGCCATGGGATGGACTCTGACTCTGGCAGGTATTGCCGGTTTCATCCTTTCTGTAGGTATGGCAGTCGATGCTAATATCATTATCTTCTCCCGTATCCGTGAAGAGATGCAGAAGGGCCATACTATCCGCGTCAGTGTCAAGGATGGTTTCAACAAGGCTCTGTCTGCGATCCTGGATGGAAACGTCACCACATTGATCGCTTCTGTCATCCTTTACTTCTTTGGAAGTGGTACGATCAAGGGCTTTGCTCAGACGCTGGGTCTTGGTATCGTTCTTTCCATGTTCTGTGCACTGGTCGTATCCCGTGTGATCCTGAGTTCTATGATCGCGCTCCTGCCCGATGCACCGATCTTGTATGCATCTGTTAAGAAGAAGGAGGTAAAGGCAAAATGAAGATCATTGAAAACAAGAAGATCTGGTTTTTGATCAGTATCGTTATCATTGTTGCCGGAATCATCTCTTTTGCATTCAGAGGTTTTAATCTGGATATCGAATTTGCCGGCGGAACCATGCTGGAGATCGACCTTCACAATGAGGTCAAAGATCTTTCTGAGATCGAAGCCATGGCTAAGCATATTTCCGGAGATATCAATCCTCAGGTCCAGACTGTTGGCGGTGCAGGCGGTGATTATCTGATCAGCATCAAAGTCAAGGAGATCACTCCTGAGCAGATCAGTGAACTGTATGATCAGATCGCTGATAAGTACGGACTGGATAAGACCACTAAGTCTGATCTGAAGGAGCAGAGCTCCATCAGCCCTGTCATCTCCGGTGAGATGAAGAGTGCCGCACTGATCTCTACAGTGCTTACCTGTGCACTGATCCTTCTGTACATTACCATCCGTTTCAGAGATATCTGCTTCGGTCTGGGTGCATTGATCCCTCTGATCCACGATGTGCTGATCATGCTGGCAATGTATACCATCTTCCAGATCCCTGTAAACAATACGTTTATCGTCGCACTTCTGACCATTGTCGGTTATTCCATCAACAATACCATCGTTGTATTCGATCGTATCCGTGAGAACCGCAATGACTTCAGAAAGAATCAGCTGGTACAGCTTGGTGATGTCAGCGTTAAGCAGACGCTGGGCCGTTCCCTTGCAAGTTCCTTTACGACTGTCATTACAGTATTTATCCTGTTCCTTGTCGGTGTTGTATCCATTCGCTGGTTCGCACTGCCTCTGATGGTCGGTCTGCTGGCCGGAACTTATTCTTCCATCTTCATCGCTACCCCTGTTTGGTATCTGCTGGAGAAGGCAATCCATAAGAACAGCTGATCAAATTGAATAATGGAACAAAAAGAACGCTGGATCGTTAGAGGTGGGCGTGCACAACCGATCGTTGATCGGTATGGCATGGCTCCCTTTATCGCCCGCATTTTAGCGGGCAGATTAAATGGAAAAAGCGTAGAAGAGTTTCTGGACAGGGAAGGGTCGATCTTCGATCCTTCCCTGCTTCTCGATATGGAGAAGGCAGTTCAGATCCTTCTGGACGCGATCCATAAAAAAGAAAAGATCTGCATTGTAGGTGACTACGATGTAGATGGAATGACAGCAACCGCTATTTTGTATCTTGGCATCAAGAGGATCGATCCCGGATGTGATCTGATCTGTCGTATTCCGGAAAGGATTACGGATGGATATGGTTTCAGCAAAGGCATCGCAGAAGAACTTTTGGAGGAAGGGATCCAGACAGCTCTGACATGTGATAACGGAGTCAGAGAGTTTGAGACAGCTTCATTTTTGAAGGAGCATAATGTTCGTCTTATCATTACAGATCATCATGCGATCGCTGTGGATGATAATGGGGAAGATATCCTGCCTGAAGCGGATGCAGTGGTCAATCCTCATCGTAAAGGTGACGGATCCCCTGAGCACGTGATCTGTGGTGCTTTTGTAGCCTATCAGGTTATCAGAGCGTTATGTCTGCATGAAAATATCGATCCGGATAAGGATCCCATGATCCGCCGATTAAAGGGCTATGCAGCCATGGGAACAGTTTGTGATGTCATGCCTCTTCAGGGTGAAAACAGAAAACTGGTCTATCAGGGACTCCAGATATTGAATCAGGATCCTCCCTCTGGCATTGCTGCCATGATGAAGGCGGCATCTTTGAAGAACATAACCTCGTATTCTATCGCATTTACACTTGGTCCTATGATCAATGCCGGTGGACGATTAGGTTCTCAGAACCGTTTTCTCGATATTCTGACTTCTGATTCTCCTGCCCTTTGCAGAAATCTTGCTCAGGAACTCTTTGTGATGAATAAAAACCGTCAGCAGATGACAGAACTTGGGATCAAGGAAGGTCTGGAGCAGGCAAAGGAATTGGAGGAAGACAGGGTTAAGGTCATCTATCTTCCGGAACTCCATGAAAGTATTGCCGGATTGGTTGCAGGTAAACTCAGAGAAACCCTTAATCGTCCGGTATTTGTAATGACCAGGGGATTGGATGGAGTGAAGGGATCCGGACGATCCATTGAAGCCTATTCTATGTTTGAAGAGATGGACCGTTCGGGCGATCTCTTTGAAAAGTATGGCGGACACGCCATGGCAGCCGGTTTTACCTTAAAGACGGAAAACGGCAAGGAGATCAAGGCTGTCCAAAACATGAGACAGATCCTCAATGATTCCTGTCGATTGACCGAGGAGGAGATGCTCCCGATCGTCTATATCGATTCCACGATGGATCCTTGCAGGATCTCTCTGAATCTTGTCCACGAGCTGGAGATGATCGAGCCTTTTGGAACCGGTAATCCGAAACCCTTACTGGCTTTTAAGCATCTGGAACTGACGGGCGTGAGACCACTCGGAAAGTCAGGAAGATTCTTTTCTCTGAATCTTCGATCAGAAAGCGGTTATTTCAGAGCAGTCTGTTTTGACAGGATCCTGATCGAAGGTTTTCTAACAGATGTCTTTGGACAGAAGGAAGCTTGTCGATTGATGGAGGGGGGGCGCATGATGGATCCTCTCTTTGTCGATATGGTCTTTACGGCTGAGGAGGATACCTATCAGGGTGAAGAGATGGTGTCCATCCGTGTGAAATCCCTCAGACTGTCTCAGACTTGATCGATATATATGTCTGAAATATAAGACCGAAACAGAATGAAAAGAAGGAAAAGAAGACAAAAATCCGTTATGGAAAAGTTGATCCAAACGTGAATAAATAGTTTTCTTTTCCTTCATTTTTTGTTATACTGTTAAAGTCTATCCGTCTATCTGAAGATGGAGTAGAAAACGAAACGATTGGGAGGTTTTTCTCATGGATCTTAAGCAGATTATGCGTACCGTACCGGACTTTCCTAAAGAAGGAATCATGTTCCGCGATATTACGCCTATCTTACAGAATCCTGAAGCTCTTCACAGTGCTGTAGATCAGATCATCGACCAGATCAAGGACCTGGAATTCGATTATATCCTTGGCCCTGAATCTCGTGGCTTTATCTTCGGTGTTCCCGTTGCTTATGCAATGAATAAGGGATTTATCCCGATCCGTAAGCCCGGTAAGCTTCCCTGCGAAGTTGTCCGTAAGTCCTATGACCTGGAATATGGCTCTAACGTGCTGGAAATGCATAAGGATGCATTAAAACCCGGCGACAAGGTTGTTGTTGTAGACGATCTGATCGCTACCGGAGGAACCTCTCAGGCAATATGTGAACTGGTTGAAGAAATGGGCGCAGAGGTTGTATGCATGAGCTTCCTGGTGGAACTGGAGGCACTGAACGGCAGAGAACTCTTATCCAAGTACAGAGTAGAATCTCTTCTCAAGTATTGATCCGCTCGTTATCTGAAAGAGCCGGATATCATTTGTTTTAGTCTAGTTGTTTATACGTAAAAAGGAGGCGCTGTTATGAAAACGTGGGAACCGATGTTTATGGATCCTGAGTTTAAGGAGACTATTTGGGGCGGAACCAAGATCATGACCATTTTCAGTAAGAAGATCCCTTCCGCACATACCGGCGAGTCCTGGGAAGTCGCTGCAAGAGAGAACGGAAACAGTACGATCCGCAATGGTAAACTGGCAGGCAAGACCCTGGCAGAGGCGATCGAGGAATATCCCGTCGAGGTCCTTGGCTATTCCGCTATGGGCAAGGGTATGTATCAGTTTCCTTTGCTTGTCAAGATCATTGATGCCGATGATGACCTTTCTATCCAGGTCCATCCCAATGATCAGCAGGCAGTGGCACTGGAAGGTCCCCAGGGCAGCGGTAAGACTGAGATGTGGTATGTTATCGATGCTGAACCCGACGCTCAGCTGATCTATGGTCTTAAGAAGAACATGACCAAAGAGCAGTTCGCAGAAGCCATCGCAAACGGCACTCTGGAAGACCACGTGAACTATGTTCCCGTAACCAAGGGAGACTGCTTCTACATTCCTGCAGGTACCTTGCATGCCATCGGTCAGGGAATCCTGATCGCAGAGATCCAGCAGAACTCCGACACTACCTATCGCGTATATGATTATGATCGCACCGATGCTGAAGGTAACCATCGTCAGCTCCATGTTGATAAGGCCCTTGAGGTTACGGATCTGACGGCTGTCAAGGGTGACGGCAAGGCAGATATCAACGAAGGAGTTATCAGTCCTTATTTCCAGGTATATCGCCGTAACCTGCGCGGTATCCAGGAGATCGCCGTTTCCTCTGAACATTTCCAGATGGTCATGATCCTCGAGGGAAGCGGAAAGATCGATGGAATTCCTTTCAAGAAGGGTGATACCATCCTGCTGCCTGCTGCCGGTGAGACCGTTGGTATGGAAGGAAGAGCCGTTTATCTCCAGATCCTGTAAGGAGCAAAGTTATGCGTATTGGTATTGATCTTGGTGGCACAAATATTGCGGCTGCTATCGTAGATGAAGATAAAAAGATCCTTGTCAAAAAGTCTATTCCCACTTTGGGAACCAGACCTTTTGAGGAGGTTGCCCATGATATGGGACAGTTGGCAGTGGATCTGATCAAGGAAGCAGGGATCGATGCGTCTGAAGTTTCTCAGATAGGCATCGGAGCACCCGGTACGCCTGTTAAGGAAACCGGAATGATCCTGTATTCCAACAATCTGAACTGGTACAATGTTCCTCTGGTGGATGAGATCCGTAAGGTGATCGATCTGCCCATCAAGCTGGATAATGATGCGAATGCTGCCGCTTTGGGTGAAGCACTTGCCGGTGCTGCCAAAGGAGCATCCCATTGCGTTCTGGTCACATTAGGTACCGGTGTAGGTGGTGGTATCATTATCGATGGCAAGGTCTACGATGGCATCAATCATGCCGGTGCGGAGATCGGACATACGGTTTTAGTCAGTGGTGGAGAACCCTGTACCTGCGGACGCAGAGGATGCTGGGAAGCCTATGCTTCTGCAACAGCTCTGATCCGTATGGGAAATGCTGCAGCATTTGCTGCTCCGGATTCTGTTCTTGCCGGACTCAAAAAAGAACATGGTACCTTGAATGGATATCTGATCTTCCTTGCGGCTGATCAGGGATGTCCTGTGGCACAGAAGGTGATCGATCAGTATCTCTTCTATGTTGCGGAAGGTATCATTGATATGATCAATGTATTCCAGCCTCAGTCCGTTGTGATCGGTGGCGGAATCTGTGCTCAGGGCGAGCGTATCCTTGCGCCTATCCGTGAGCATGTTAAGCAGAATGTATTCTGCAAGCAGGTAGATCTGCCGGAGATCGTATGTGCTCAGCTGGGCAACGATGCCGGTATTATCGGTGCTGCTTTTCTTTAATTTGTTTTTGATCTGAGTTTCCCAGACGATCGCGCAGAACATTGACCGAAAGGGATTCTGTGAGGAAAGTCCGAGCTCCACAGGGTAAGGATGCTGGATAACGTCCAGTGAGGGTGACCTTAAGGAAAGTGCAACAGAAAACAAACCGCCCCTACATTCGTAGAGGTAAGGGTGCAACGGCGAGGTAAGAGCTCACCGCCTTTCTGGTGACAGAAAGGGCAGTGTAAACCCCATCCGGAGCAAGACCGAACAGAAAGCGATACGGCGACCCGTCGTGCTTTCGGGTAGGTCGCTTGAGGCAGGTGGTAACATCTGATCCAGATAGATGATCGTCCAACGACAGAACTCGGCTTACCGGGAGACTCAAATTGAAATATCTGCAGCTGTCAGTTTCTGACAGCTGCGGAACTTATGTGACAGGAGGCCTTTATGAGCAATTACGATGAACAGTACTTAAAGATCGTTCGCAATATCTTGGAAAACGGTTATTACGACCAGAATCGTACCGGTATCCCGACCTATAAGCTGCCTCATCAGGTCATGCAGTTTAATCTGGAAAAAGAATTCCCGATCCTGACCACTAAGAAAGTTGCTTTTAAGACAGCTGTCAAAGAGATCCTTTGGATCTATCAGAAGCAGAGTAATGATGTCAAAGAACTTCAGGCGGAAAAGGTACATATCTGGGATGAATGGATGAAAGAAGATGGCACCATCGGTACTTCTTACGGTTGGGTCATCAAGGAGTTCGATCAGGTCAATACCTTGTTGAAGCAGTTGAAAGAGGATCCTCAGAGCCGCCGTATGATGGTCAATCTGTGGCAGATCCCCTATCTGGATACCGGTTCTTTACATCCCTGCTGTTTCCTGTCCATGTGGGATGTTACCGATGGACATCTGAACTGTATGCTGGTCCAGAGAAGCGGTGATATGGGATTAGGCGTACCTTTTAATACAACGCAGTATGCGGTCCTTACCCATCTGATCGCTCAGTCTGTAGGACTTAAGCCCGGACTCCTTACCCATGTCATCAACAATGCGCATGTGTATGAGAACCAGGTAGAACCTCTGAAGATCCAACTTTCCAGAGAGAACGATGCCTATGAGGCACCGAAACTCTGGATCAACCCTGAGATCAAAGATTTCTATGATTTCAAGATCAGTGACATCAAGCTGATCGGATATAAATATCACGATAAGATCGAAATGGAGGTAGCTGTCTGATGTTATCCATGATCGTAGCAGTTGCCGATGATCTGGCTATCGGAAGAAAGAATGGTCTTCCCTGGCATCTTTCCGGAGATCTGAAGCGTTTTAAGGCGATCACCTCCGGTCACCCCATCGTGATGGGTGAAAACACTTTTATCTCTTTGGGAAGAGTACTTCCTAAGAGACAGCATTATGTTCTTACGTGGAATAAAGATTTTACGGTAGAACACGAAAGAGTCCATGTATATCATGATCTGATGGACATAGTTCCCATGGCAAAGGAATCCGAGGATGAATGGTTCATTATCGGTGGAGCTTCTATTTATAAAGCTTCTTTGGATCTTGTGGATCGTTTGTACCTTACCAAGGTCCATACTACGGTTCCGGATGCGGATGCCTTCTTCCCTGAATTCAAGGAAGAAGAGTGGGAAGTGCTTTCTCGCAGTGAGATCCAGCAGGATGATGAAAACGGACCCTGTTATGAATATATCGATTTAAAGAGGAAAGCATGAAAAAGTGGTCAATGCTGATGGCAATCCCGACACTCTTCGGATTAGAGGGATTGGTAGCAGATGAACTTCGCTATAGAAATTTCGAAAATGTACAGGCTGAAAACGGTCGTGTACTGTTTGAAGGCGATTGGAACGATCTTGCCAGAGCCAATATCTGGACAAGATGCGGTGAAAGAGTTCTGATCGTACTGGCTCAGTTCAGAGCCCGTTCCTTTGAGGAACTGTTCCAGGGAACCAAGGAAGCTCCCTGGGAAAATTTTATCGGTTCAATGGATGCCTTCCCTGTTAAGGGATGGAGTCTTGAATCACAGTTGCATTCCGTTCCGGATTGCCAGAAGATCATCAAAAAAGCCGTAGTGGAACATTTGAAAGAATGTTACGGTAATCCCTGGTTTGAAGAGTCCGGTCCGCAGATGCAGATCCAGTTTTCGATCTTGAAAGATGAAGTCACCCTGATGCTGGATACCAGCGGAGCAGGTCTTCATAAAAGAGGCTATCGAAAGAACGCCAATGATGCTCCTATCAGAGAAACTCTGGCTGCCGGAATCGCTGATCTTTCCAGAGTCCGTTCCGATTCTCTGGTATGCGATCCCATGTGTGGATCCGGTACTGTTCTGATCGAATCGGCCCTGAAGGCCAGAAACATCGCTCCCGGAATCGGCAGACGTTTCCAGGTAGAGAAATGGGGATGTTTCCCCGGAAAGATCATGCTGGACGCAAGGGAAGAAGCACTCAGTGAAGTCAGAAAGGATATCGAATTTGAAGCCTTTGGCTTTGATATCGATCCTAACGCCATTGAACTGACCATGGAGAATGCTAAAAAGGCACATGTTGCCAAGTTCATCCATGCTCAGGTGCAGGATATTGCCAAGTTCCGTGTGGATAAGCTTCCGATGGAAGGGCACAGAAAGGCACTGATCCTCTGTAACCCTCCTTACGGTGAACGTCTTTTAGACACTAATAAAGCAAGAGAACTGTACAGAACAATGGGCGTTGTCTTCAGACCTATGAAGGATCATGCCTATTCCATCATCACACCGGATGATGAATTTGAATCTGTTTTCGAAAGAAAGGCAGATAAAAAACGTAAACTTTACAACGGTATGCTGAAATGCCAGTTGTATATGTATTTTAAATAATCTCATGTGAGAAAGGGGAAATCACATTATGAAGAAAAAACAGCGTATTGGTATCCTTACCAGCGGCGGAGACTGTCCCGGACTTAACGCGGCTATCCGTGGTGTTGCCAGGGCATCCTACAATCTGTTCGAGCCTGAGATCATCGGTATTGCCGATGGATATCGCGGTCTGATCGAAGGAGACTATACCGAAATGAAGGAAGATGACTTCAGAGGTATCCTTACTCTTGGAGGTACTATTCTCGGTACTTCCCGCAGACCCTTCCGTAACATGAGAGTCATCGAGGATGACAATGTGGATAAGGTCGAGAACATGAAGAAGAACTACAAGAAGATGGGTCTTGACTGTCTGGTCTGCCTCGGTGGAAACGGAACTCATAAGACCGCTAATCTTCTGGCTGAGGAAGGTCTGAATGTTATCGGACTTCCCAAGACCATCGATAACGACATTTGGGCTACCGATGTAACCTTCGGTTTCCATACCGCTGTAGATCTTGGTACTGATGTTGTTGACCGTATCCATACGACCGCTAACTCCCATGGCCGTGTCATGGTCATTGAGATCATGGGCAACAAGGCTGGTTGGCTGTCTCTGTACAGTGGTCTTGGCGGCGGTGCTGACGTTATTCTGCTTCCTGAGATCCCCTATGATCCCGAGCAGGTCATCAAGGCTGTTGAGCATCGTGCAGACAAGAAGAACGACAGAAAGTTCTCCATCGTTGTTGTCGCTGAGGGTGCTTTCAGCCAGGAAGAAGCAAAGATGAAGCGTCGTGAGCGTCTGGCTATCCGTGCTGAGAAGAATTATCCTTCTGTAGCTTATCAGGTTGCCGATATGATCGTTTCTCAGACCGGTCTGGATACTCGTGTTGTTAACCCCGGACATTATCTGCGTGGAGGTTCTCCTTCTGCATATGACCGTGTACTGTCCACTCAGTTCGGTTCTTATGCTGCAAATCTGATCTATCAGGAGAACTATGGTAATACCGTTGCTATGATCAATGGTACTATTGGTCACAATCCTCTGGCAGATGTTGCCGGAAAGACCAAGTTTGTTGATCCTTCCTGCTCTGAGGTTCAGTCTGCTCTGGACATTGGCATCTCCTTCGGTGTGAAAAAAGTAAAATGAATCAGCGCAACAATGCGTTAAGATCCTTATCTCCCTGGCTGCTGGCGATCTATTTTATCGCCAGTACCTGGGTGGGGATCATTCTTCTTTCGATCGTCCTGAGAGAGGGCGATCGTTCCTTCCTTACCCTGATCATGATCCTTTCTCTGGTCATCGGTTGCTTTATCCATCATTGGATCGATCGTATCGGTCATACGCTGGGAGGTTATCTCTCAGGTCTTCATATGTTGATGCGCCGAACAGGAAAGAAGGATCGGGTACTGGAAAGAGGACAGATGAAAAAGAGACAATTGAGTCTTGAGACTGACATCTTTCCTGTGATCATGGGACCACGTAGTGGTAAAAAGGGTAGATTCGGCCTGTATATGTGCGGCGGACCTTTACTGAATCTTGTCGTTGTCTTTGCAGCTTATTGGATCCTGTATCTGGCCATAGTTCCGATCAATTCCTACATCGGAACCTTTCTGATGGCGCTTTGCTTATCGGGCCTTTGGACCTTTGCCTTTTCCATGTTTCCGGCCTATATCGGTTATTCGCCGAATGACGGATTGAACATGTGGACGTTTTATCATAACAAGATGGCAAGGGAGTCCTTTTTTCAGGATCTGAAGATCCTGGAAGTCCTGTCTGATCCTACCTTTATGGATGATGAGCATTCTGTTCACGTGCCCAATCTGGATGAGGACGATGATATCAATGTTATGACCACCTTCCGTACGGCATATCTTCTGAGAAGCTATGAGCTGCAGATGTGGACCGGACATAAGGATATCGCTTCTGAAATCCTTTCTGTCCTGTATTACCATCTGGACGATTTTTCGGATGAATGGCAGATCCATATTATGGAGGAAGCTGTTTTTTGCCTGTGTCTGGGAGGAACTGCGGAAGAGAATGATCTCGCAGATCGTCTGATCACACCAGGCAGACGAAAGGTCTACGAACGCTCCATGACCCCGGTGGCATACAAAGCTTTATTGCTTTGGTCATTGCATCATGTGGAGATGAAGAAGGATACTGTCAGATACTATCAGTCTTTTGATAAAAAATCGCAGGAGATCCCCTTTGAAACAGCGAGAAGATCCTGGATCAAATTGATCCGATCTCTTCCTGTGGATCCTGCAATCAAGTGAAATTTAGAGGAAATATTATGGGAAAAAGTAAGATGAGCCGCAGAGCGCCCGGATTTTTAGCAGGCCTGATCTCTTTGATCGTGGTCCTGCTTTGTCTGATCGCGCTCCTGGTCTGTCGGATCTTTTTCCCTGTTTCTTTTAACAGGGTAATTGCAAATCTGCTCGTCCATGCTGAAGCGATCGAAGGCGGTGAAATGGATAATTTCACCATGGCTGACGGTGAAAGCTTTATGGAAAAAGAGATCAGCAGAACCTATGATCATACCGAACTGACATCCGCCGTAGAGAAAATGGATGCTGCGGTAGTCAGGATCAATGAGGCCGGAATGCAGGAAGTCTTTGAAGCGGAAGGCGCCTATATCATGGACGAATTCGGCAATGTGATCTTCGCTAAAAACGAGCACGAGCAATTGTATCCTGCTTCCATGACGAAAATGCTGACTGCCATCGTGGTTTCCGAAAAGATCGAGGACTGGGATGAGGTCTATACGATCCCGGAACTGGAAGGTTGCTATGAATGGGGCAGTGTGCTTTTGTATATCGATCCCGGCGATCGAATGAGTATCAACGATCTGATGCATGCTATGCTGATGCATTCCTATAATGACTGTGCTACAGCACTGGCAATGATCGTTGGTGGTTCTCTGGAAGGTTTTGCCGAGATGATGAATGAAGCCGCCAAAGCTATCGGCTGTGTGGATTCACATTTCTCAACGCCTCATGGATTGTTTGCCGAGGATCATTATTCCAGTCCCTATGATATGGCTCAGATCGTGAAGAAAGCGGTTTCTATCGATAGGATCGCAGATATCATGACAAAGGAATCCTATACGGCGACCTACTATGGCGGTGAAAGCGGAGATACCTATACAGTAGACCTCAGTACGGGAAGTTATTTCCTGGCCGGTATCTATGATGTTCCCGGATTAACTTTCATCGGAGGAAAGACAGGGTATATCATGAAGGCCAGAAGCTGTGTCTCTACTGCATTCAGAGGTGAGGGACATACGTATTATTGCTGTGTTATGAAGGCACTGGATGCCTCTTACATGACAACTTTCCTTCTGGACTACACATTGAAACCCTATTCACTTCCCGCTCTCATTAAAACAGAACCTGTCTTGAAAGAGTGGCAGGTCGATTACGAGTGGGGCGTCTACTACGGACTCGATGAGGGTGCCGAAGAAAGCTATGAAGGTGAGGAATAAATCGATGAAGATCATCAATGCAAAAGTTCTGGGACCGGATTTTACGTTTCTGGATACAATTGTTACTGTAGAAGATGGCAGGTTTACTTCTTTATCTTCCGCAGATGAAGGTTCTCGGAGTGAAGAAGTGATCGATGCTAAAGATCTGATCATGATCCCCGGACTGATCGATGTTCACATGCATGGATACGGTGGAGTCAGTTGTGAAGATACAGATCCTCAGAAGATCCGCAGACTGGGACAGATCCTGATGACGAAAGGTGTTACAGGATATGCAGCCACCATCGGCTCATCTCACAAAGAGCCTGCGATCCAGGGCATCAAAGCCAATGCCGAAGCATGCAAGATGGAAAAAGATCAGCGTACCGGATCACGAATCCTTGGTATGCACATGGAAGGTCCTTTCCTGAACGTGGATAAAAAGGGTGGTATGGCAAAGGATTGTCTTGTCCCTCCCTCTATGGAAACCCTGAAGGATTATATAGCAGCCTGCGGTGATGAGTTTGCTATTAAGATCATGACCATCGCTCCGGAGATGGAAGGAGCAGAAGAGATCATCCGTTACGGTTCAGATAATGGCATCCACTTTTCCATGGGCCATACCATGGCAACGGCTGAAGAAGCATATAAGGGGATTGAATGGGGTTGTGATCGAGCTACTCATACCTTTAATGCCATGCGATCATTAAACCACAGAGAAGTCGGTGTGTTAGGTGTCAGTCTGACAGATCCTCGTATCCAGTGTGAGATGATCTGCGACTTTGTCCACCTTCGTAAAGAGATCTGTCTGCTGATCTACAGAGCAAAGGGAGCCGATAAGGTAACCATGATCAGTGATTCTCTTTTGTTAGCCGGCCTTGATCAGAGTCAGATCCCTGCAGGCATCGGTGTTGAGATCCGTGATGCACTGTATCTGCCTGATGGCACCCTGTGTGGGTCTACCGGCAATGTCATGATCGGTGTCCGTAATCTTGTTTCTGCAGGAATTCCCCTGGAGGATGCTGTGAAGATGGCTTCGCTGAATCCTGCTAAGGATATGGATATGGATCAGGAACTGGGCAGTATTGCTGTTGGCAAACTGGCAGATTTTGTTCTTCTGGACAAAGATCTTAATGTTATCTCCGTATATATCGAAGGAAAGAAAATGTGCTGAGCCCAATCTACAGCCATTAAGAATAATAGAAAAAAGAAACACATCGATTTTTCACCTCGCTGCATAGACCAAGGACTTTCTACAGGAAAGATTCTTTTACGCAGATGGTGAAAATCGATGTGTTTCTTTTTGTTATTCTACTCGTTATTCTACTTAGTCAGGATGACACATAAGTGGATTATGCGTTTCTGATGATGGGAGCGATGTAGTCGAAATCTTCCTTAGCGAAATGCTCTCTGTCACCGGGACGTGGAGCTTCGATACCGATCGGACCGGTATAACCCATAGAAGAGAGCTGACCAACATAGGCTCTGTGATTGATGCATCCATCAGCTAAAGAAGTAGGAAGTAAGATACCAGTTCCAAGTCCCAGAGGCTGGTAACTCTTCATATGGGTATAGAATAATTTGTCACCAGCAATACGGATAGCCTCTTCCAGGGGTTCTGTCTTTGCATAGAACAGGGCATTGCCGTAATCCAGATTGATACCGAAGTTGTCTCTGGCAATATCATCTACAAGGATCCTTGCGGTCCTGGCTGTATCATGGACATAGAACATATGGGTCTCAAAGGCAAACTTTACGGAGGGGTAGAGATCGGCAATCTTTCGGCAGACTTCTACGCTGCGTTCCCAGACCTTTTCATTCTTAACTGTATATCCATGAGCATCGCAGTGCTGAAGATCCTGAGGAACATTAGGATCCACGCTGTGTGCACACATAAAATTGATCGTAGTAAGAAGATCAAGTGAAGAAGCAACCTCCAGGAAGTTAAGATATCCCTCTTCGGATTCCGTGGTCTTATCCAAGTCATCTGTGATCAATTCGGGACCACCGAAAAATGTATAGGAAAGTCCGTAGCGATCTTTTAATTCAGCGATGGTTTCGAGGTATGCTTTCTGATCCAGACCATAGGTCGGCTTAAAACGTCTGAATTCAACTCCATCATATCCGATCGATGTGGCGACTTTGAAAACCTGCTCCAGAGACTGTCCCTGCTCGCAGTAATTGATATGCATAATAATAGGGTTATCCATTGTACAACTCCTTTCTTAGTTGAGATGATTATAGCAATCACATGGTCCCTTTTCAATTGACTTTTAATAACGGCTGGCATACAATGAACCTAATTTAAATTTCGCTTTTTAGTCGTATTTTAGAAGAGCGGAATGATACCTAAAGGACTATGTCAGGAGGTCTTTGGATGAAAAAATTAAATGTTGCCATTATTGGTCAGGGACGCAGTGGAAGAGATATCCATGGTGCATTTTTGCATACGGATGAAGCCAAAGAGCGTTTTACTGTCGTTGCAATCGTAGAAGAGATCGAAAGCCGCAGACAGCGTGCACAGGAAGAATTCAATGTTCCTGTGTTTGAAAAATATACGGATCTGTTCAATAGCGGGATCGATATCGATCTTGTCGTTAATTCCTCCTATAGTGCATTGCATGCACCCATTTCCATGGACCTTTTGGAGCATGGTTACAATGTGCTCTGTGAAAAGCCCGTATGTCATACAGTAGAGGAGTTCGATGCACTGGTAGCCGCTTCCGAGAAAGCCGGCAAGTTCTTTGGCGTTTTCCAGCAGTCCCGTTTTGCTCCCTACTATGTACAGGTTAAGAAGGTCATCGATTCCGGAGTTCTTGGCCGTCTGGTCGATGTTGATATCCGCTTCAATGGATATAGCCGTCGTTGGGACTGGCAGACTGTTCTTGCCAATAATGGAGGATCTCTGCGCAATACCGGACCTCATCCTCTGGATCAGGCACTGAATATTCTGAATGATTATGATCATATGCCTACTGTTTTCTGTAAGATGGACTACGCCAATACCTTCGGAGATGCAGAAGACTATTGTAAGCTGATCCTGACTGCTCCGGAGAAACCCCTGATCGATCTGACGATCTCCTGCTGCGATGGCTATCCCACCTGCACCTACAAGATCCATGGTACCAGAGGTTCTCTGAAGGGAAATATGCAGCATATCGAGTGGAAGTACTTCGATGCTGAGAATGCTCCTGAGCAGCATCTGGTTGCTAACGGACCTATTTCCAAGCCCGATGGAACTCCTGCCTACTGCACGGAGAAACTGACCTGGACAGAAGATAGCTGGGATGGAGATCCCAATGGAGCCTTTGATACAGCTGTTGCTGCCTACTACAAGGTCATGTACGAGCATCTGGTCACCGGCAGCGAACTGGTCGTAACCCTGCCTCAGGTAAGACAGCAGGTTCAGGTCTACGTAGAAGCTCATCGTCAGAACGGTCATATCGATTAAGGAGATACTATGGCCCATTTTTCGATTATTACGGATGAGTTTACGCAGGATCTCACAACGGCCATTTCCTTTGCACACACCTATGGACTTGAGGGACTGGAGCTTCGAACTCTGGATAATCTTCCTATGGAAAGCCAGGGAACGAAGCGCCTGAAGGAGATCGCGTCGATCCTGAAGTCAGAAGGACTGGTGGTTTCCGATCTGGCCGGTTCCTTTAATAAATGTCTTTATAAGGATAGACAGAATGAACCAGAAAAGTTTAGGCGCCTTTTAGAAGCAGCAGAGATCCTGGAGAGTCCTTTTATCCGATGCTTTGGATTTATCGAAGATGACTCTGTCACTAAGGATATGATCGCTGAAGCGTACAAGGAGCCTCTGGAAGAAGCTCAGCAGAGCGGAAAACTGCTTTTGCTGGAAGCGGATCCTTCTGTTACTACGACAAATCATCGTCAGTTGGCTGAATTGATCGAGTATATCGATCATCCCTGTTTAAAGGCCATTTATGACCCCGGTAACGACATCTATGATCCAAAAGGTGAGATTCCCTATCCGGATGGTTATAAGGCCATACAGAGCCATATAGCCCACGTACACATCAAGGATGCAGTTCTTGGAGTCAATGGTGCGGAGTGTGTCAGGATCGGTACAGGTCTTGTCGATTATCCTTCTTTACTTAAGGCTCTGTCTGAGAATGGTTATGATGGATTCTTCTCTTTGGAGACACACTATCGCAGCGGAAGGATGATCAGTGAATCTCAGATGCAGCTTCCCGGCGGCGCTTCCTTCTCTGAAGGAGGATTATTGGCCTGTGAAGAGAGTATGACTTCGCTGATCGATCTGGTCCATACATACGGTAGATAACATACGGAGTGTTTATACCATGATCAAGATAATCAATGTGAATCTGGTTCAGGATCGAGTAATTTCACCCTGTGAAATTCTTGTGTCCTGTGGTACAATTATCAAGATTGTTCCACCTGGAATGCTTTCCGATATCACCGAGTGTGAGGTGATCGATGGCAAGGGCAGATATGTGTCCCATGGCTTCATCGATATCCATACTCACGGTGGCGGTGGACATGACTATATGGATGGTACACGTGAAGCCTACGAAGGTGCAGCAAAGATGCACGCGCAGTTCGGTACCACAGGCCTTCTTCCCACATCCCTGGCTGCTTCTATGGAAGAGATGATGGAGACATTCCGCATCTACGGGGAAGTCAAGGATCAGAAGGTGGGTGCAAGGTTTTTAGGTCTTCATCTGGAGGGACCTTATCTTTCTCAGCAGCAGGCAGGTGCACAGGATCCTAAATATATCCGTGACCCCAAGCCTGAGGAATATAAGCTGATCGTCAGAGAATGTCCTGATATCCTAAGATGGACCATTGCGCCTGAAAGAGATGGTGCTCTGGAAATGGGTGAGTACCTTCGAGAGATGGGGATCACTCCCTCTATCGGTCATTCGGATGCAACCATCTATGAAGTAAAGGAAGCGGTCAAACACGGATTTAATCATGTGACCCATCTGTATTCCGGCTGTTCCACCATTACGAGAAAGGGTGGTTATCGATATCCCGGTATCGTAGAGAGCGCCTATCTCATCGATGATCTGACTGTTGAGGTCATCGCAGATGGACATCATCTTCCGGCGGAGCTTCTTCAGATGGTATATCGTTTTATCGGTCCCGATCGTATGACCATGGTAACAGATTCTCTTCGCGGAGCAGGAATGCCCGAGGGAGACAGTATCCTTGGTTCTCTTAAAAACGGACAGAGATGTATCATCGAAAACGGTGTCTGCAAGATGCCTGATCGAAAAGCTTTTGCAGGATCTGTAGCCACAACAGACCGTTTGGTCCGCAATATGATCCAATTGGCGGGAGTTCCCATGCCGATCGCCATCGATATGCAGACAGCAACGGCCGCCAGGATCATAGGTCTTTCTGATAAGACCGGTGTTCTTAAGGAAGGCAGAAATGCTGACCTGATCTTATTTGACGACTCAATCCACGTCTCTTTGACGATGGTGGGTGGTAATATAATTTTCCAGGAATAAGGAGAAGAAAAAATGAAGAAAATCGTAGAAGAGTTCAAGGCATTTATTGCCAAAGGTAATGTTCTTGACCTGGCTGTTGGTATGATCATCGGTGCTGCTTTCACCGCTATCGTTAAGTCTCTGGTAGATGATGTTATCATGCCTGTTCTGAGCCTTATTACCGGCAAGGTCGATTTCACCAATCTGTTCATCGCTCTGAACGGTCAGACCGATGCTACCCTTGAGGCAGCTAAGGAAGCTGGTGCTGTTGTTGCTTATGGTAACTTTATCATGGCTATCGTAAACTTCCTTCTTGTCGCTCTGGTCATCTTCTTCATTGTTAAGGGTGCCAACAAGATGAAGAAGAAGGAAGAAGAAGCTCCCAAGCCCGCTCCGGAACCCAGTGCTGAAGAAAAGCTGCTGACCGAGATCCGTGACCTTCTTAAGAATCAGGAGAAGTAATCTTTGAAAAAAGTATTGTTGATCGCTACCGGTGGTACGATTGCATGTAAACAGACGGAAGATGGCATGACGCCTCTTCTGAGCGGTAACGAACTCCTTGGCTATGTTCCCAAAGCCAGGGAGTTCTGTACTGTCGAGACAAAGCAGATCATGAACATCGATTCCACCAATATGCATCCCGATCACTGGCTTCAGATCGCACAGGCGATCGAGGATGATTATGACCAGTATGATGGTTTCGTGGTCGCTCATGGAACCGATACCATGGCTTATACCGCTGCGGCTTTATCTTACCTTGTTCAGGATAGTCCTAAACCCATTGTCCTGACCGGATCACAGAAGCCCATCAGCATGGATGAAACAGACGCTAAGAGAAATCTGTTGGATTCTCTGCAGTACGCCTGCTTCTCAAGAGCAAAGGGTGTCACACTTGTATTCGGAGGAAAGGTTATTGCCGGAACCCGTGCACGAAAGATGAACACCAAGAGCTATGATGCTTTTGGAAGCATCAATTTCCCTAATCTGGCTATCATCACTGATCGTGGTATTATCCAGTATATCGATCTGCCCATTAAAGAGGGTGGGCCTCATTTCTATCATGCGATGGATCCCAGAGTCTTTGTTCTTAAGATGACTCCCGGAATGGATGCCGGTGTACTCAGGCTCGTATCCCATGTCTATGAAGCTTATATTCTGGAAAGCTATGGCGTTGGTGGTATCCCTGAGGGTGAAAAGTATCATTACAGAGAAGAGATCTCCAATCTGATCAACTGGGGCAAGACCGTTGTTCTGACGACGCAGGCTTTGTATGAGGGCAGTGATATTACCGTATATCATTCCGGTCATACCGCGAAAGCAGAGTTTGGTCTGATGGAATCCTACGATATGACCCATGAGGCTACATCGACCAAGTTGATGTGGATCCTGGGCCAGACAAAGGATCCTAAGAAGATCAATGAACTTTTCAATACCATGATCGCATTTGACCTTTTAGCCGCCGAAGGGGAGGCATGATCCATGTTTGAGTCCATTCTTCAGGAAACGATCGAGCAGGTAAAAGAGGCTCTGGGAAAAGATTCCCATGCAGCTGAGTTATTTGCCAATTGTTATCCTAATACATTAGCTACTACCACAAAGAAGTTAGCTAACGGACAGTATTTTGTATTTACCGGAGATATCCCTGCCATGTGGCTGAGAGATTCCTCTGCCCAGGTCCGTCATTATCTTCCTTTAACGAAGAAGCATTCTGAGATCCGTGAGATGATCGCAGGTCTTTCTATGAGACAGGCTGAGTGTATCCTGCAGGATCCCTATGCCAATGCATATAACGAAGAGCCTAACGGACATTGCTACAGTCACGATCTGACAGACAGTATTCCTCTGGATTGGGAAAGAAAATATGAGATCGATTCTCTTTGCTATCCGATCCAGCTGGCATATCTTCTCTGGAAGACCTGTGGTGAGACTTCTCACTTAAATGACAACTTCCACAAGATGCTTGAGACCATCTATTCGCTATGGAAGAGTGAGCAGCATCATGAGGATTCTTCCTACAGTTTCATCCGTACCAACTGTCCTCCCTCTGATACACTTCCCATGGAAGGAAAGGGCAATCCTGTTGCCTATACCGGTATGACCTGGTCTGGTTTTCGTCCCAGTGATGATGCCTGTAAGTATGGTTATCTGGTTCCTTCCAACATGTTTGCCTGTGTTTCTTTAAAGCAGGCTGCTGAGATCGCAGAAGCGATCTTTCAGGATGGAGAACTGTCTGCAGCCATGCTGAAACTGTCAGAAGAGATCCATGAGGGCATCCAGAAATATGCCATCTTTGATCATCCCGTTTTCGGCAAGGTCTATGCTTATGAGGTTGACGGACTTGGCAACGCTAACTTTATGGATGACGCTAACGTTCCCAGTCTGCTGTCTGTTCCTTATCTTGGATATTGTTCCAGTGAGGACCCTATCTATCAGAATACACGTCGCATGATCCTTTCTAAGGAGAATCCGTATTATTATGAGGGAGCAGCACTAAAAGGCATCGGTTCACCGCATACTCCGGTGGACCATGTATGGCACATCGCTCTGTCTATGCAGGGACTTACGACCACTGACGAAAAAGAAGCAGAGGAGCTTTTCCATTTGCTGACCACTTCGGATGGTGGAACCGGATATATGCACGAGGGTGTCCACAAGGATGATCCGTCCAGATTTACCAGATCCTGGTTTGCCTGGAGTAATTCTATCTTTAGTGAATTCGTCCTGCATTATCTGGAATTAAAAGGTTTCCAAATTTGATAAAATCTTATCAAATGGCAGGAAACGACTTGCAATTTTAAGTGCAATGCTTTAAAATTGTACACAATGGCTATGAGGGCGGAAGAGTATTCCGCATCATCAAAATAAAGCATTTTACGAAAGGAATCTTACTGTTATGCTTAACAAGAAATCTGTTGATGACATCAACGTAAAGGGTCTGCGCGTACTCGTTCGCTGCGACTTTAATGTTCCTCTTCAGGATGGCAAGATCACCGATGAGAACCGTCTCGTTGCTGCACTGCCCACTCTGAAGAAGCTGATCGCCGATGGCGGAAAGATCATTCTTTGCTCTCACCTTGGAAAGGTTAAGACCGAGGAAGACAAGAAGACCAAGACCCTGGCACCTGTTGCAGCTCGTCTTTCCGAGCTCCTTGGCCAGGAAGTCAAGTTTGCTGCTGATCCCGAGGTTGTTGGTCCCAACGCAAAGGCTGCTGTTGAGGCTATGAACGACGGTGATGTCATTCTGCTTGAGAATACTCGTTTCCGTGCAGAAGAGACCAAGAACATCGACACCTTCAGCCAGGATCTGGCTTCCATCTGTGATGTTTTCGTTAACGATGCATTCGGTACTGCACATCGTGCACATTGCTCCAACGTTGGTGTTACCAAGTATGTTGACACCGCAGTTGTTGGTTACCTGATGCAGAAGGAGATCGACTTCCTTGGCAATGCTGTTAACAATCCTACCCGTCCTTTCGCTGCTGTTCTTGGTGGTTCCAAGGTCTCCAGCAAGATCCCGGTCATCAACAACCTGCTTGACAAGGTTGACATCCTGATCATCGGTGGCGGTATGGCATATACCTTCGCTAAGGCATTTGGTGGAAAGATCGGTAACTCTCTGGTTGAGGATGATTACCTTGATTACGCTAAGGAGATGGTCGCTAAGGCTGAGGCTAAGGGCGTTAAGCTGTATCTGCCTCACGACAACTATGTTGGTGATGCATTCTCTAACGATTGCAACATCCAGGTTGCTGAGACCTTGAACATCCCCGATGGTTTCGAGGGTATGGATATCGGTCCTGACAGTGCTAAGGAATTTGCTGAGGCTCTGAAGGATGCTAAGACTGTTGTTTGGAACGGACCCATGGGCTGCTTCGAAATGCCTAACTTCGCTTCCGGAACCAAGGCTATCTGCGAGGCTCTTGCTAACCTTGAGGATGCTGTTACCATCATCGGTGGTGGTGATTCCGCAGCTGCTGTTAACCAGATGGGCTATGGCGAAAAGATGACTCATATCTCCACCGGTGGCGGTGCTTCTCTTGAGTTCCTTGAGGGTAAGGATCTGCCGGGTGTTGTTGCTGCAAACGACAAATAATTTTTTTAGGAGATTTCATATACTATGGCACGCAAGAAGATTGTTGCTGGTAACTGGAAAATGAACATGACTCCTTCTCAGGCTAAGGCTCTGATCGAGACCCTGAAGCCCCTGGTAGGAGCTAATGAGGATAAGGACGTAGTATTCTGCGTACCTTTCATCGACATCGCTCTGGCTGTTGAGGCTGTTAAAGGCACCAACATCAAGATCGGTGCTCAGAACATGTACTTCGAAGAGAAGGGCGCTTACACCGGTGAGATCGCTCCCGCTATGCTGAAGGAAGCTGGCTGTGACTACGTTATTCTTGGTCACTCCGAGCGCCGTGGCTATTTCGGCGAGACCGATGAGATCATCAACAAGAAGGTCCTGAAGGCTTATGAGCATGATCTGATCCCGATCATCTGCTGTGGTGAGACTCTTGAGCAGCGTGAGCAGGGTATCACTGAGGATCTGGTCCGTCTTCAGACCAAGATCGCTCTGAAGGATGTTACTCCTGAGCAGGCTGAGAAGGCTGTTATCGCATATGAGCCTATCTGGGCTATCGGAACCGGTAAGACTGCTACCAACGAGCAGGCACAGGAAGTTTGCGGAGCAATCCGTAAGGTTCTTTGCGAGATCTACGGTGAAGAGACTGCTGCTAAGATCCGTGTTCAGTATGGTGGATCTGTCAATGCAGGTAATGCTGCTGATCTGTTCGCTATGCCTGACATCGACGGTGGTCTTGTTGGCGGTGCTTCTCTGAAGGCAGATTTTGCTGATATCGTCAATGCATAATTGACTACAGATATCCTGAAATGGAGCTGTGACTCAGTTTTGAGCTGAGTTGCAGCTCTTTTCCTTTTCTTGCAAAATGTATGACAATTTGGTATTATTTGTTAAATTGTACTGTATTTGTTCTATGCTGCAGTCCAAGGCTATTATCATGGGAGGGTAATGACCGGAGAAATGATGTTTCGTTTCCCTGGTCCTTCATTCGAAAATGATTCATGATTCCGTATTTATAGAAGGCTCCATGACAAAGATCGTTTCCCTGAACGCTCTTGTTATCGGAGGTGGTATGGCAGGCTTGAGTGCTGCGATCGATCTGTTCGATCGCGGTGTAAGGGATATTGCTATTTTGACAGACTCTAGAGAGGGGGCTACCTCACTGTATGCCAAGTGTGATCATCAGTCTTATTACAAACTGGCAAACGTGGGTAGTGATAGTGACTCACCCTATCGTATGGCCAGGACTTTGACAACATCCGGCAATATGGACGGAGATTCTGCTCTGATCGAGGCTACTTTATCATCTCGCTGTTTTTATCGTCTTCTGGAATATGGTATTCCTTTTGAACAGGATGAATATGGTGCGTTTGTTGGTAAGAGTGCTTCTTCCGACAATACAAGACGTATGATCTCTGCCGGTGAAGATACCGTCAATCGTGTGGTAGCTGCATTGGAAAGACAGGTTAAGGCCAGAGGAATACCGATCTATGAGAATCATCAGGTAATCCGTATCGTTACGGATGATGATAAGAAAAATGCACTGGGTGTGATTACCCTGAATAAGGGCGGTATCCGAGAGAAACATCTTCGTTTTCTGTTATTTAATGCCGCTAACATCATTCTTTGTTCCGGCGGTCCCGGTGGATTGTTTTTCCATGAAGGTTATCCCAAATCTCATTATGGTGGAATCGGAGCTGCTTTAAAGGCTGGTGCTGCGGCTCAGAATATTGGTGAGTTCTCCTTTGGCATCAGCGCTGTCAGACGTTCTCTTTTGTTAAACGGTGCGTATCAGCAGGCGCTTCCCAGATATGTTTCCACCGATGATACAGGTAGAGATATCCAGGAATTTCTTCTTCCTTATTTTGAATCTCCTGCTAAGCTCTATGAGCTGCAGAAACTGAAAGCAGAACAGTGGCAGTTTGATGTTAAAAAAGTTCGTTCTGATGCGGTCAGTTTTATCGACCTTCTCATCTATAACGAGATCATCACTAAGGGACGTCATGTGTTCCTTGACTATCGTGAGAATCCCACCGGCATCGATGAAAAAGAGTTAGAACTTGGTGAAAAACCTTATGATCGACTGAGAAAACTCAGTACGACTGCTTATAGCGTTTTGCTGGACCAGGATCTTGATCCCAGAGAGAATCCCGTGGAGATCTATCCGTCTATGGTCCATCATAATGGTGGCCTTGCTGTAGATGTTCATTATCAGACTACGCTTTCGCATCTGTATGCGGCCGGTGAAGCCGCCGGTACCCATGGCAGTATGCTTCCTTTGGGTGCTTCGATGAATCAGACACAGGTCAGTGCACTGCGTGCTGCAGAAGATATAGCTTCCAGAGAGAATGAGAAGCCCATTGCTGTAGATTCCTTTGTTGCTTTTGCAAGAAAAGAACTTCACGATTGTACCCGGATGGCAGATACGTTCCTTTCCTGGAATGAAGAGACGGATGAAGTCGGAGTTTTAAATATCCGAGCCGCCAGGATCATGATCGGTAAGCACATGGATAAGGCTTGTGCTCTGTATCTGGATAAAGAAGCGATCGCCCATGAGAAGGATAGAGCGATGCAGCTCTTGGATCATATTGAACGTCTGTTCCATCCGTCTTCTCAGATGGACCTTTGTCAGTTGTTCCAGATCGAAGATCTACTGATCACCCAGATCTGTGTCTTAGCTGCTTTGGAGGATGAAATGGCAATGACCCATGGTTCTCATGGTGCCCATCTGATCCATGATCCTAACGGAACACTTCCGAGTAAGGAACTGGATGAAAAATTCAGGTTCTCCGTTTCTGATAAGGAGATCGCTGGGAAGATCCAGATGCTGATATATGACCACGTTAGTCGCGAAACAAAGATCAACTGGAGAGAGACCAGGGCAATCCCCAAGGTATAAAAAATACCCGAACCAAATGGTTCGGGTATTTTTTATGAAATTTGTATGTGAATGAGAGATCATTCTTCAGCAGAAGCTTTCTGACTTTCCTGATAATTTCTTCGACGATAAGCGAGTGCACGCTGTTTTTCTCTGTACCATACCATGAATCTCCAGATAAGAACACAGGCAGCGATCAAAGCGCTTCCGGCAGCAACTGCGTAATACTCATAGTGGTTCCACAGTAGGGGAAGATTAACAAGGACCATAGCGGCAAAGTGGATACCGAAGGTCATCAGAAGGATCTTCCAGGACTTACGCTTAACAGCTAAATACAGGAACAGGCACAAAGCGATAGACACCATGATCATGCTGATCAGAGCAGCGAACTGGATATAATAAACACCGATACCGCTGGCATTGACATCGTTGACAGCCGACTGGAGCATTTCCATAGTGACACCTTCACCAAGCATTTCGGAAAGGCGACCGGCCTCGCTCATCTGGTAGACTCTGGCATAGGTTACATTACTCATAGCATAACGGAAACCATCAGAGAGCCAGTAGGAAATTCCAAGAGCCATGGCATCATAGATGCGAGCACGATTCTTTAAGGTAAACTTCAGAAGGAAGTAGAGGGCTACGTCTTGAAGGATCGTATTCAGAACGATGTTGATGATCTGATATGCGTTGTCATGTACCTGCCAGTACAGCTCATTCATACCCATTACAGAGAGCATCATGGTGATCAGGGGCATAACAATGCTGGTAGCAAGGAAATAAGCGGCGATACCTCCGATGATCGCAGCGAAACGGTACTTGTGGAACTTCATCAGAACGATAAGTGCCACGATGGGGAGAAGGATCTCCAGAAAAGATATCAGATATAACTGGATATGCATAAAAAACCTCCTGCGTATAGAACGCAAGAAATATTATACACTGCTTTTGCTAATTTTGCCATGAGAGGAAATGGATTTATTGTCTGTTTTTGGCTTTTTTTTGTAATGGCAGTATGTTATAATCGATAAGGTTTGTAACCAGAATTGAAAGGGGAATAAACACATGGGCTTTTCTTTGATCTCCAATGGAGTAAAACATACCCAGGAAGCACCTCTCGGTCTGATCTGTCTTAACAGCGCAGCAGAGATGGGAGCTAAGATCGACCAGAGACTGCAGACTCTGTACTCTCAGATCGATTCCGATGCACAGGATGGATCTACTTCTTTCCTTATTGATGCCAAGTGCCCGAGATTCCAGAATGGTGATGCTAAAGGTATCATCAATCAGTCTGTAAGAGGTATGGACCTCTATATCCTTGCCGACGTTGGAAATTATAATTGTGAATATAAGATGTTCGGAAAGATGGTTCCCATGTCTCCGGACGATCATTATGCTGATATCAAGCGTATTATCCAGGCTGCCAGTGGTAAGGCAAAGCGTATTTCTGTCATCATGCCCAACATGTATGGTGCAAGACAGCATCGTCGTACTTATCGTGAGTCTCTTGACTGTGCTTTTGCTCTGCAGGAGCTGGAGAACATGGGTGTATCTTCTGTCATCACCTTTGATGCGCATGATCCTCGTGTTCAGAATGCAATTCCGCTGATGGGCTTCGATAATCTGATGCCTTCTTATCAGATCCTGAAGGCTCTTTTAGAGCATCAGCCCAACCTGAAGCTGGATAAGGAAAACTTTATGGTTGTCAGCCCTGATGAAGGCGCTATCTCCAGAAATGTTCTTTACGCTTCTGAGATGGGTGTAGATATGGGTATGTACTACAAGAGAAGAGATTATTCTCGCGTTGTTAACGGACGTAACCCCATTGTCGCTCATGAATTCCTTGGAACCGATCTTACCGGCAAGGATATCCTTGTATATGACGATATGATCGCATCCGGTGAGTCCATGTTGGATCTTGCTTATGATCTTAAGAGCAGAGGTGCAAGACGTCTGTTTGCCGGTTGTACTTACGCACTGTTTACTGAAGGCGTAGAGAAGTTCAATAAGGCGTATGAGGAAGGTTATATCAGTGCGGTTGTATCTACGAACCTGACCTATCGCAGACCTGAGCTTCGTGAAGCTCCCTGGTTCTATGAAGCAGACCTGACCAAGTATATCACTTACTTCATGGCAGCTCTGAACCACAATATGTCTGTCACTCAGTTCCTTGATCCTCACCAGAAGATCCAGAACCTGCTTGCTAAACAGAGAGAATCTCAGAAAGAGCAGCAGCTTGATCTGTTCAACTGATCGATAAAAATCAAATACATAGACGAAGGCCCTTCGAATCTGATTCGAAGGGCCTTTTCAATTCTGATCTAAAAGACCAGGTGGTGAGGTGAGTGTACCCACAGAATGAAAGCGATTACTGTGAGCTAACACATAAATATAGAAAGGGTGGTAGACGGACACCCTTTGTTATCAATGGATGGTGCGATAAAGTCCGATCACTTTACCAAGGATCGTGCATTCCTTTAACCAGATAGGTGTAAGAAAGTCATTTTCGGGTTGGAGACGTACAAACTCTCTTTCTTTGTGATAGCTCATAACACTGACACTATCACCGAGCAGGGTAACAACGATATCACCATTGTCTGCAGTTCTCTGAGAGCGAACAAGGATCAGATCACCTTCGTAGATCCCGGCTTTGATCATGCTTTCTCCTTGTACTCGGAACATGAAACATTCAGAATTACGAGTTGCTTCAGAGGGGAGAGGAAAATAACCGATGATATTATCGATCGCAAGAATAGGTTCGCCAGCACGAACACGCTCGATGATGGGAACAGCGATCAGATCAGTAGCGAACTTGTTGTTTTGAAAAGAAACTGTTCGTTCGGTTTGTGTGTAAACTCTATCCTGAACCGTATTTCTGTTCGTAGCGAACGAATTTCTTTTGTTCGGTTTTGGAGCGTAGAGAGGAGTGGTGTCCTGTTCGGGGTGACGAACAATTTCGATCGCTCTGGGCTTGGAAGGATCACGACGAATGTAGCCTTTAGCCTCCAAACGAGACAGATGTCCATGGACAGTAGAGGTGGAACTCAGCCCTACAGCGGCACAGATCTCTCTGACAGCCGGAGGATATCCCTTTTCTTCCTGGTATTGGATCATAAATTCCAGTACTTCTCGCTGCTTTGCGCTGATTTCCATCTTTCTTGTTCTCCTTGATACGAATCCTTATTCACCGTTCGAACAAACACACTCCGAACGAAGTGTTTGCATTATATCACTCGAACGGGAACGTGTCAAACTTTTGTTCGAGAATTATTCACAATGATAAACATTTGGCGAAAGGGTATATATGTTCGTTGTTCGCTTGGCAATGCGAGGATGCGCGAACGCGAACATTGTTCGTATAACACGAACAATTTATTCTTCGCACGAACCTATGACGAAGTGTCGTATATGAACCTTCATATGAAGGGTGCGTTAAAGATAATGAATCAGCAGCGAAATATGGAAATATTATCATGTTTCATGTATAATGTAGTGGTTTGGGAATCTTGCTTATGTGTCTTTTGTGGAAATAGACAAAAATGCTCTGAAGCCGCTTGAAATAAGGCTTTGCAGTGTTTTATGTGTTGACATTTCTGATATAGATATGTTAGAATACCAAACGTTGCCGCATGAAGAGGTTATAAACCGTAAAGGTGCCGTATTCAGCGAGTTTTATAAAGAAGGAGGTGCTCGGAATGTACGCTGTAATCGAAACAGGTGGAAAGCAGTACCGGGTACAGGCAGGAGATGTTGTCTCTGTAGAGAAGTTAGGCTTGCTCGAGGGAGAGAAGTACGAGTTCGACAAGGTACTTATGGTTGCCGGAGATAACGGTATTACCGCAGGTAAGCCCTATGTCGAAGGTGCTGTAGTCAAGGCTACTGTACTGGAAGAAGGCCGCGGCAAGAAAGTCGTTGTCTACAAGTACAAGGCTAAGAAAGGCAGTGCTCGTAAGAATGGCCACAGACAGGCTTACACCAAGCTTGTCATCGACGAGATCAACGCTTAATCAGCTATGATCAGGGCAACGCTTTGGCGATCTCGTGATCAAAAGTATGTGGGATATGATATATCCGGTCATGCTGGTTACGCGGATCACGGAATGGATATCATCTGTTCTGCTGTATCAGTTCTGGCGATCAATACCGCCAATTCTATCGATACATTCACTGAGCTAAGTCCCGTCGTTGAGGAATCGGAAGGTCATCTTCTTGTTCAGTTCGAAGAGCTGGATAAGATTTCTTCTAATGATCAGGAAAAGATCGAACTGCTTATGCAGTCGTTCAAACTCGGTCTCGATTCCATCGAATCGTCTTACGGTTCGAAGTATTTGCAAGTCAAAACAATTCACAAGTAAGGAGGTCAACTCTCATGTTAATGATGAATCTTCAGCTTTTCGCGCATAAGAAGGGTGTTGGATCCACCAAGAACGGCCGTGATTCTGAGGCTAAGCGCCTTGGCGCTAAGCGTGCAGACGGACAGGTCGTTAAAGCCGGTAACATCCTGTACCGCCAGAGAGGCACTCGTATCCATCCCGGTATCAATGTTGGTATTGGTAAGGATGATACTCTGTATGCCCTGGTAGACGGAAGAGTCAAGTTCGAAAGAAAAGGACGCGACAAAAAGCAGGTTTCCGTTTATCCCGTAGAACAGGCGGGCTGAGCAGAATAAGCGGGCTTCAAATGGGATTCATTTGAAGCCCTTTTTCTTTCCTGTGCTTAATCTGTTTATCCTGAATAAGTTCAGAGTCATTGACTGTTGATCACAGTCATTTTATCAAAGTCTTCCTTTATCAAAGGAGGTGTTATGTATGTTTATAGATGAAGCTAGCATCTATTTGTGTTCCGGTAAGGGTGGAAACGGATGTGTTTCCTTTAGAAGAGAGAAATTTGTGGCAGCCGGTGGACCGGACGGCGGAGATGGCGGAAAGGGCGGCGACGTTATCTTTCTTGCAGTCTCAGATATGAATACCCTTTCTGAGTTTAAATTTAAGAGACGTTACATTGCAGAAAACGGACAGGACGGAAGCGGCGGAAAGAGCTTTGGCAGAAAAGGCGAGGATCTGATCGTCAAGGTTCCCGTAGGAACGGTTGTCAGAGAAGCTGAATCCGGTCTTGTCATTGTCGATATGGCGAAAGAAGGTCAGAGAGAAGTCATTCTCAAAGGCGGAAAGGGCGGAAAGGGCAATCAGCATTATGCGACTGCAACCATGCAGGTTCCCCAGTATGCTCAATCCGGTCAGGAAGGCCTGGAAATGAATGTCAAGCTGGATCTGAAGGTTTTGGCTGATGTCGGTATGCTGGGATATCCCAATGCCGGTAAATCTACTTTCCTTGCCCATGTATCCAATGCCAGACCCAAGATTGCCGATTATCCCTTCACAACTTTGGCACCCCAGCTGGGTGTTGTCAATATGTCCTACGGAAAGACCCTGGTCATTGCGGATATTCCCGGATTGATCGATGGTGCCGCTGAAGGTGTGGGACTTGGTCATGAGTTTTTGAAGCACCTTGAAAGAACCAGGGTACTCATCCATCTGGTAGATGCTGCCGGTGTGGATGGAAGAGATCCTGTTGAGGATATTATCCATATCAACGACGAACTCGCAAAGTACAGCGATAAACTGGCTAAGCTGCCTCAGGTTATCGGTGCCAATAAGTCGGATCTTCCTGATGCGGAGATCTATATGGAAGAGATCGAGGAGTACTGCAAAGCTAACGATCAGAAATTGTTCAAGATCTCAGCTGCAACCGGCCAGGGACTTAGAGAACTTTTGGATGAGGTTGTTCGATTGAGAGATCTGGAGGACGCTGAGCCTGTTGTCTTTGAGAGAGAATACTTCAAACAGATCGTTGTTTCCGAGGTTGAACCTGTCACGGTCACCAAGTTGGATGCACATGAGTTTGAGATCACCGGTCCTGCCGTGGATAAGATGCTCGGTTATACCAATCTTGAGTCCGAGAAGGGATTTGATTTCTTCCAGAAATTCCTCTTCCAGCGTGGCATTATCGATCGTCTGGAGGAAATGCATGTCGAGGAAGGCGATACCATCTGGGTTGGTGGTTATGCCTTCGAATACTTCCGTTAATCTCCTGATTCATTGAATGAGGTAATCTTATGTTAAATTCAAAGCAGAGAGCCTATCTCCGTAAGCTGGCTCAGAAATTGGACCCTGTATTCCAGATCGGTAAAGATGGTGTTACACCTGAAGTCATCAAGGCTGTAGACGATGTACTGGAAGCCAGAGAACTGGTCAAGCTGAATGTTTTAAAGACCTGTACCGATGATCTGAGAACTGTGGCAGATAAAGTCGCTGAGCGTTCTCATAGTGAGTGTGTCCAGATGATCGGCCGCCGATTTGTTATCTATCGTGCTGCTGAAAAGCCTGTGATCGAGCTTCCCAGAAAGTAAGACGATGGAATACGCAGAATACCTTTCTCTGAGAGAAGATATCCTCGTCTGGCTGGAACCGAGGATCAAACCTGCCCGTTTCATCCACACGTTGGGTGTTGAACAGCAGGCTGTCTCACTGGCAAGGCGATATATGCCGGAGGATGTCAGCAGCGCATCGATTGCAGCATTGCTGCATGACAATGCAAAAAATCTGCCAACTGAACAGCAGCTGGCACTGTGTGAGGAGTATTTTCCTGATCAGGATCTTACAAAGGAGTTTACGCCTATTCTCCATGCTTTTGCCGGGGCTGTCGAAGCGCAGAAGCGATATCCTATGCTCTCGGATGATATCATCAATGCGATCTCTTTCCATACCACGGGTCGCCCTAATATGAGCACACTGGAAAAGATCATTTACTGTGCTGATTACGCGGAACCGAACAGGGAGCCTTTCCCGGGACTCGAGGAAGCAAGAAAAGTACTTTTCAGTGATCTTGACGAGGGGTTAAAATTTATCCTTCGACAGACGAATCAATATATCAGCAATAAGGGGAAAAAGGTACATCCTCTGACAACGATGACCATGTCCTTTTACGATGCTGAGGTCAAGACAAAAAAGAAGCGCAAATAAGAAACGAGGTAGTATAAATGGATCAGATCGAACTCAAAAAAGACCTGAAGATCTCCCAGGATCTTGCCGTCATCGCTTATGATGCACTGGAAGATAAACTCGGCCAGGAGATCACGGTTCTGGATATCCACGAGATCTCTGTCCTTGCAGATTATTTCCTGATCGTCCATGGAAATAATGGTCCTCATGTCCAGGCTCTGGTCGATGCTGTGGATGAGGCTCTTGGAAAGAACGGATATCCTGCCGATCATATCGAGGGATATCGTGATGGAAACTGGGCTTTAGTCGATTTCAACCGTATCATTGTCCATGTCTTTAATAAAGAATCCAGATTTTTCTATGATCTGGAGCGCATCTGGGCTGATGGTAAAGAGATCGATATCGCCGATATCCGATAACAGATCAATCAATCTATGATTCTATATCTGATGACACCCATTGGGAGGTCTTGATAGACTTTCTGATGGGTGTTTTCTTTTGTTGAAACAGGATATGTACATTGGAAATATATAGTGTGTCTGGTATAATGAAAAGAAATCATCTGATCCGGAGGTGCCTATGATACGTTCTCTTGTTGTTCCTGCATATTATGAACAATTCCATTGTATCGCTTCCGAGTGCACCGATAATTGCTGCATAGGCTGGGAGATCGATATCGATCCTTTTACCTTGGAAAAGTATCGCTCCGAACAGGGGCCATTAGCTCCCAGGTTTAAAGAAAAGATCGCTTTTACCGATGATCCTCCCCATTTTATCTTAGATCAAAGAGAATACTGTCCCTTTCTGAATCAGGATCATCTGTGTGATATTATCCTGGAAAAAGGGGAATCGCACCTTTGCCAGATCTGTACAGATCATCCCAGATTCTACCACTGGTTTTCCTCTGTAAAAGAGGCAGGAATAGGATTAAGCTGCGAGGAAGCGGCAAGATTGATCCTTACAGGTGATCCTACTCTGGTCCGGAAACCGGCTGAAGAAGAACCCGTATGGAATGCCGGTAAAGAAGATGAATTCTCTGAAGAAGAGATCCAGGCGGAGCAGGCACTGTTTCAGGAAAGAGAAGAATGGATCCGGGCACTGGATGACTTTGATTGGGATGTTTTTGATTTCATGGAACTGGTCTTTGAGTGGAATAACGAAGAGAATTTCCTCTGGGATATGATCGCAAATCAACCCTTTAGCGAAGAACTGCGTTCTCTGATCGATCTTATGCTGACTCTGGAGATCAACGATGACTCCTGGAGAGTGCGTCTTATGTCTTTGAAGGATCATATAGACGGTATCTGTGAACAGTGGAAAGCCTATGAAGCATCTCAAAAGAGCATACTGGACAGATATCAGCGTCTGGTCCATTACTTTACCTTCCGATACTTTATGGACGGTCTTATGGATGAAACCGCTGCTTATGTCCTTTGGTTTGTTTTAGTCAGTGTTCTTGTTATAGAGATGATGGATATCGAGTTCTGGATCGCGAACGGAAACATCTCTCTTGAGAAACAGATAGAACATGCGAAGGCATATTCCAAAGAGATCGAATACTGCGTTGAAAATGTTCAGGCTATCGAAGATTATCTGGACTATGGTTTTACAGGAACCTACGAGGAGGAGGTATGAAGATGTTGATCGATGCATTAGATCGTATAGATGACACTTGGACGATACCGGAACTTCCCAAGGAAATGCCCTCCGGGGATGTCCTTGGAGATATCGTTAACCTTTCTGAAGGAGTGATCCGTAATGCGAACACTCTTTTTCCTGCACTGACAGAGGCAATCCGTAAGAAAGCAGCCTCTTCCGGAAACGATAAGATCGTAGTCGCTATCACGGGTGGTTCCGGTTCCGGCAAAAGCTGTATCGGTTCTATTCTCTGTCATTATTTCAGAGAAGCTAATATCGGTACCTATATCCTTTCCGGTGATAACTATCCGAGACGTATTCCTTTCTTCAATGACGCAGAAAGAGAAAGAGTATTTCGTACGGTCGGTATCAGAGGACTATTAGAGAATGACCTCTATAATGAAGCAGTCCGTGAAACATTGGATACTTTGTGGGCAAACGGTTTAGATTCCGATCCGAAGGAGTCCGAGAAACCTTCCATGGAATGGTTAAAGACCTATCAGGCTTATGGAAGAGAGCGTCTTACTGCCTATCTCGGCACAGAGGAAGAACAGGATTATGACGAATTATCTCATATACTGGAACAATTTCATGCCGGTAAGGAAAAGATCCTGTTAAAGCGCATGGGACGTTCGGTGGAAGATCTGTATTACGAAGCGGTTGATTTTTCAGATATCCAGATCCTTTTACTCGAATGGACACACGGAAACAGCGCCTTGCTGAAAGGTGTTGATATTCCCGTTCTGCTTAACAGTACACCGGAAGAGACCCGAGAGTACAGACGTCTGAGAGGACGCGACGGTAATACGGACAGTTCTTTTGTGACGATGGTTCTGGAGATCGAACAAAAGAAGATCCATGATCGTGCTGATGCTGCGGAACTGATCCTTTCGAAAGATGGTGCATTGCTGTCCAAAGAGGAATATCACCGACTGATGGATCCGACTATGGGAGGAAACCGAATGTGAAAAGTATTGATGTTCGTCCCATGTTGAATGCTTACCCGGATAGTCTGGGAGGCAATCTGTCAGCTATTGCAGATTTTCTCTCATATCCGGAGGTGAACGGAGCGTTTTCTTCGTTCTATATCCTTCCCAGTATGTTCCATTCAGATCTGGATAGAGGTTTTTCAGTCATTGATTATGATCTGGAAGGATCTCTGGCAACCGATGAGGATCTGGATCGATTAAAAACTCTGGGAATCTCATTGAAACTAGATTTTGTCCTGAACCATCTTTCTGTCAATTCACCTCAGTTTCAGAGCATGATCCAGGATCCGGATTCCCCCTATAAGGATTTCTTTATCAACTGGAATGAGTTCTGGAAAGGTAAGGGAGAGATGACCGAGCAAGGATACATCCAACCTGATCCTGAATGGATCTCTTCCATGTTTTTCAGAAAACCGGGACTTCCCATCTTGATGGTCCGATTTCCTGACGGAAAGGAGGTTCCCTATTGGAATACCTTCTACCAGGAAGTAAAAGAGGAGGATGGAAAAAGATCCTATCTGGGCCAGATGGATCTGAATATCAGATCACCCAAGGTGCTGGATTTCTACCGTTCAACGCTGAAACAGCTGGCGGATTACGGTGCTGATATCGTCAGATTGGATGCCTTTGCCTATGCAGCTAAAGAAGCAGGTAAAAAGAACTTCTTTAATGAACCTGAAACCTGGGACTTACTGGAATGGCTTCGAAAGGAAGCGGAGCCCTTTGGCATCCGTCTCCTTCCTGAGATCCATGACAGTTACGAGACCGGAATGTATCAGAAAGTTGCGGAAAAAGGATATACGATCTATGATTTCTTTCTTCCTGGACTAATGATCGATGCCATAGAGAGTAAGGATCCTTCACACTTGGCTGCCTGGGCCGATGAGATCGTTTCCAAAGGACTGAGTACGGTCAACATGCTCGGCTGTCACGATGGAATTCCGCTGTTGGACCTGAAAGGCATTCTGTCTGAGGAGAGGATCCAAGCATTGATCGATCTGATCCTTGATAGAGGCGGATTGATCAAGAATCTGCATGGCCGGAAAAATGTGTATTACCAGGTAAACGCCACATATTTCAGTGCTTTGGGTGCAGATACGAAGAAAATGGAACTTGCCAGAGCGATACAGATGTTCCTTCCGGGAAAACCTCAGGTATGGTATCTGGATCTGCTGGAGGGAGAAAACGATCTGGCGGCAGTGGAAAGAAGCGGTGCTGCCGGACATAAGGAGATCAATCGAACGAATCTGACGAAAGAACAGATCCTTCGTGCACTAATAAAGCCATCTGTACAGAAGCAACTGCAACTTTTGAAGCTGCGTGGTACGCATCCGGCCTTTACATCTGATGCAAAGATAAAGATCTGTACCGAGGGATCCGTATTAAAGATCTCATGGAAAAATGACGCAGCTTCGATCAGTTTTCAGGCTGATCTTTTAACAGGAGAGTACGAATATGCTTAAGTTTCGACCATCCACTGATCAGGATGTGGATGCAATGGTCCTGATCGCCGAAGATGCCAAGCTTCTTTTGCGTGAAAGAGGGATCTCTCAGTGGCAAAGGGGTAATTATCCAAGCCGTGAGATCTTTCTTTCTGACATTGAAAAGGGAATTGGTTTTGTAGTGACGGATGATGAAAAGGTTGTTGCTTTCTGCGCACTGACAACAGTGCCGGAAGGGGCCTATGATGATCAGCTGAAGGGAAAATGGAAGACGCCGGATGGTACTATCTATCTGACGATCCACCGTGGCGCAGTTCATCGAAGTGCACAGGGAAAGGGCGTGGCTACCTTCCTGTTTGAAAGTGCCAAACGTTATGCGGCTTCTATAGATGTCCACAGTGTCAGAGCGGATACGCATCCGGATAATATCCCCATGCAAAAGGCCTTCAGTAAAGTGGGGCTTGATCTGATCGGGGAGATCACATTGACAGACGGGGATGAAGTAGGTGATATTCGATATGCCTATGAAGTTCTGGTATAAAAATAGAAAGGATTCGAGTTTTAGATGAAAAAAATAATCTGTATCTTACTTGTTCTTGTTATGGCTTTGCCGCTTGGTTGTTCTGCTAAAACAAAAGATGATGGCAGAGACCGTCCTTCTAACAGTGGCAATCTGCAGGTATTGGATGGTCAGTTATGCTCTGAGGACGGAAAGCCGGTCATTCTTCGCGGTGTCAGTTCCTATGGAATTTCCATGGCGGAAGGCTTTATCAACGAAACATTATTTAACGAACTGTCTCACGATATGGGTGTCAACGTGTTCCGTATGGCGTTATATACCTGGGGTGTTGGTGTCGTTGGTTATTGCACGGGTGGCGATCAGGCTAAGTTAAAGCAGATCGTAATGGATGGTGTGGAATATGCCAAGACTTCTGATATGTATGCGATCATCGACTGGCATATCCTGCAGGATGGCGATCCGAACATCTATATCGAAGAAGCCAAGGTATTCTTCGATGAGATGTCAAAGAAATATGCGGATTATAATAATGTTATCTATGAGATCTGCAATGAACCTAACGGATGTGACTGGGCTGCGATCAAGTCCTATGCGGAAACGATCATTCCCATCATCCGTGCGAATGATCCGAACTCTGTGATCATCGTCGGTACACCCAGCTGGTCACAGGAACTGGACAAAGCAGCTGCGGATCCTCTGGACTTTGAAAATGTCATGTACACACTGCATTTTTATTCGGCCTCTCATGGAGAAGAGCTTCGTTCTGTTGCCAGAGCGGCCTCTGATGAGGGTCTTCCTATTTTCTGTACTGAATATGGCGTGACTGCCTCCAGCGGTGGATTTCCGAGAGATCTGGATGCAGCGGATGTCTGGATCGACTTCCTTGAAGAGGAAGGGATCTCCTACTGTATGTGGTCTTTTTCAAAGGTGCCTGAACCTTGTTCTGCAATCAATCGTACTGTTCCGAAGTATAATAACTTCGAGGAATCCGATTATACAGAAACGGGTTTGTGGCTGATCGAGACGATCAAGAATCATCCCGGTTCTGTTCGTGAATAAAGGAGGCTGAGGGAATGCTGGAACATGAGGAAAACAATGGAATGATGGACGAGATGAAACAGAAAGTTCCCATGGATTATGGTACTTTTCAGAAAAAACAGCTCACCCATCTGCGTTTGCAGACACTCTTTATGGGATTGACATTAGGGATTATCCTTGTGGCAGCGATCTTTATGTTAGGAACTGCACGTACACTGGGACAGACCGTGAATAATCTGCAAAGAGCAGTCAACGATCTGGATATGGAATCTGTCAATGAAGCGATCACCACATTGACTGAGACGGCAGAAAACGTTAACACGATCGATATGACCGTGCTTAACGGAACCATTTCTTCACTTGAAGATGCGGCCAGTACCTTAAGTGGTTTTGATATGACCACATTTAATGAAACTATCGCTGCGCTGCAGGGAGCAGCAGATAATCTTGGAGAACTGGATACCACGGCGCTGAATACGCTGATCACCTCTCTGAGTGAGACAACCACAACACTGCAGAATGCGGTAGATTCTATTAAAAACTTCTCTCTGTTCGGTAATAGATAAATAAAAAGTAGTACCAATCGAGAAGATAGATCAAAGTATAATAAAAAGCCCTTAGAAAAACCATCTGGAAGCTCGTATAAGCGATCTTCGGATGGATCTAAGGGCTTTTATCATTTATAGGGTTAATTCGGTTTTAGAGCGAATTAAGCGGCTTTCTTCTCGCCGAGCTTCTTAAGACCCTGGAGTGCAACGATAACGCCGAGGATGAACAGAGCGATAGCGAAGCAGAGCTGCAGGATATCGCCACCCATGTTGGTGGTGGTAGCGTTGATAACGCCGCCAAGCTTGGTGGTGATGGTGATAACCAGCATGGTCAGGGTGACGCAAAGCATGATGATCATGGGGATCCACAGGTAAGCGCCCTGACGATTGGTCTTCTTGAAGTAAACTGCACATGCAATAAGAGCAAGAGCAGACAGCAGCTGGTTGGCAGAACCAAACAGAGGCCAGATGTTCAGGTATCCAACCTTAGCCAGAGCATAAGCGAATACCAGAGTGATAGCGGTAGCGAAGTACTTGTTGGTCAGAACCTTAAGTACGGGGCCATCCTTTTCGTCTTCCTGGAAGAACTCCTGGAATGCCAGACGTCCAACACGTGCAACAGAGTCCAGAGAGGTCAGTGCGAATGCAGATACAGCCAGAGTGATCAGGGTGTAAGAGAAGCTCTCGGGAATATGAAGAACAGTCAGGAAGGAAGAAACTGCGCTAGCGAAGACAACAGAGGGGGTACCTGCAGTTGCCAGCTCGGAGGAATTGAACTTTGCACCAACTGCAACCAGAGCGATAACAGCCAGCAGAGACTCCATAACCATTGCGCCGTAAGATACGAACAGCATATCCTTCTCGCTCTTGATCTGCTTGGAAGCAGTACCGGAGGAAACCAGTGCGTGGAAACCGGAAACAGCACCGCAAGCGATGGTGACGAAGAGGTAGGGGAACATGGTCTGGTTACCAACCTTGAATCCGGAGAATGCATCCAGGTTCATGGAAGGATTGGTGAAGATGATACCTGCAACTGCTGCAACGATCATAGCGACCAGCAGATAGGAGTTCAGGTAATCACGAGGCTGAAGCAGTGCCCAAACGGGAACGATAGAAGCAACAGCGATGTAAACAAATACGATGATGTGCCAGGTAGCTGCAGTCATATGGACGGGCAGGAACAGACCGGCAACGATGGAAAAGACCAGAAGGCCGATAGCGATAACGGTATTCAGCCAGGTGGGGAACTTGCACTTCTTAAGGATGAAGCCAAGAGCTACTGCGCAAAGGATGAACAGCAGAGAGGTAGAGGAAACCTGACCACCAGCCAGATTAGCAGCCTCAGTAGCAGCGTTGACACCCTCGAAGGTCTTAGCAACAACGTCTGCGAATGCTGCAACGACCAGGATGGAGAACAGCCAGGTGAAAGCCAGGAACAGTCTCTTACCGGTCTTTCCGATGTACTGCTCGATGATGTAACCGATGGTACGTCCTTTGTTCTTAACGGATGCGTACATTGCTGCGAAGTCCTGTACAGCACCGAAGAAAACGCCACCGATCAGAACCCAAAGAAGTACGGGAACCCAACCGAAGATAGCAGCCTGGATAGGTCCGTTGATGGGGCCTGCACCGGCGATGGAAGCAAACTGATGTCCAAATACGACACCCTTGTCTGCAGGAACGTAGTCGACACCGTCATTGATTTCGTATGCCGGAGTCTTTGCATTAGGATCAATGCCCCATTTCTTAGCCAGCATACGTCCGTAGAACGCATAGCCGCCGCCAAGAACAACGAGAGCAATGAGAACGATCAAGAGTCCATTCATTTTCGTTACTCTTCCTTTTTTATAGATTTTGAGAATTGACTGTTTTCGCAGCCAAAATCTACTATATAAATAGGAAATATACTCCGTCGTTTACAAATTGTCAATAAATATACAGGCTTTTCAACAGTATTTTTGCAAGTGTTTATGACTTGTCTTGCATGAAATTGCGATAAAACAGCAGCTTTATGGTAGAAAACAGTATGGGTGGGGGCGTTGACTCACAATGCTTGGATTTACTATAATTATATATAGAAAGTAAACAATCGTTTTCTTGTAGTAAACAATCGTTCACTATGGGCTATTGAGGTGTATTGATGAACACAAAAGAACAGATTATGCAGGTTTCTCTCCATTTATTCTCTTCTCGCGGGTTTGATGCTGTATCCGTATCTGATATCGCAGAAAGGATCGGCATGACGAAGGGGGCACTGTATAAGCATTTTTCTAACAAAAAGGCAATTCTTGATGCGATCGTATCCTATATGGATGGACAGTCTGTTGAACTGCCTGTATGTAAAATTGACACACAGGATGAATCTGTCGATTTTGAAGTGTGCTTAAGGAAAATCTTTCAATATGGAAGAGAACTGTTCCGTTATTGGACTGAGAATCCTTATGCCAATGCGTTTCGCCATCTTCTCACCATCGAGCAGTATCATGATGAAGAATTTCTTCTCCTTTATCGTCATCATTTCACAGACGGCCCCATTCTTTTGTTCGCTGATATGCTGAAGAAGATAACAAAGGAAGACGCCAGGATGTGTGCTATGCAGTTCTATAGTCCATTCCAGTTACTGTATTCTTATTACGATACGAGTGACCATCCTGAAACGATCCTGGATCTTCTGGAAAGCCACTTCGATAGTTTTAGAAATCAGTTTGTCCATATGAATGGCTTGAAAGATAAGCCTGATACTTCCCGTGCTATGGGAATTCCGGATCATGTACTGGCAAAGCTGGATGAAGTCTCTTTACTGAAAGGCTATCTGGATGCAGAGGGGCATCTTACTTTGATGCCTTCCAATAAGATCAAAAAGATGGCAGCTCTTTCTTACCTGGCAGATCGTCTACCGGAGGATATGCCTATGGATAAGACGACCCTCTTTGAAAAGACCAGTGAGCTGGAGTACTTTACCGATCCCTCAGCTTTGTGCCAGGAAATGATGCGTGTTCGTTTGTTGAATAAGGCGGAAAGAGACGGAATGTATGTTATCAGTCGAACCCGTCCTTCCTTGCAGGCACTGGTTCAGAGAGTAAACTGATAATATTAAACCCTTTTTAATATTAGTAACAAATGACTTATAGAATCCATATTCTATAGGTCATTTTTGTTTTAAAATCATGCATCTTTCCCTTGCACAATGTGCCTGTTTGTAGTAATATCGTGTCAATATATCGAAAACAAGGACGTTTTCTTCCCAGGGAAGAGAGCGTTCTTTTGTATTAAGGAGATAAGTTATGTGTGGTTTTGTAGGTATGTTTGATGCCAGAGAAGGTACTGCTTCCTATAGAGAGCAGGTTCTTCAGATGAGTAGAAAGATCCGTCATAGAGGTCCTGACTGGTCCGGTATCTATACCGGTAATAATACATTGATCAGCCATGAACGTCTGGCGATCGTGGATCCTTTATCCGGAAAACAGCCTCTTACCAATAAAGATGGTTCTCTGATACTTGCTGCCAACGGTGAGATCTACAACCATATGTCTATCCGAGAAAAGTATAAGGATTCCTATGAGTTTCAGACCATGTCTGATTGTGAGGTCATCCTGGCATTGTATCAGGATAAAGGAACGGATTTTCTTGAAGATCTGAACGGAATCTTTGCATTTTGTCTGTATGATGTCAATAAGGATGTCTATATGGTTGCCAGAGACCATATCGGTATCATTCCTTTATATCAGGGATGGGATCAGGAAGGTCACTATTATGTTGCCAGCGAACTGAAGGCTTTGGAAGGCGTCTGTACGACCATTACGGAGTTTATGCCGGGTACTGTATTTGATTCTTCTACCGGTGAGACCAAAGAATGGTATCACAGAGACTGGGAGTCTTATGATGCTGTTAAGGATAATGCCGCCAGTGTTCGTGCCGTTCGAGACGGACTGGAATCAGCAGTTAAGAGACAGATGATGTCCGATGTACCTTACGGTGTGCTTTTGTCCGGTGGACTGGATAGTTCCGTCATTGCAGCGATCACAGCGAAGTATGCTCGCAATCGAGTAGAATCCGGCGATACTGAAGCTGCATGGTGGCCCAGACTCCATTCCTTTGCCATCGGTCTTAAGGATTCTCCTGATCTGATCGCAGCGAGAAAAGCTGCCGATTATATCGGAACCGTACATCATGAGGTCCATTTTACGATCCAGGAAGCTTTGGATGCTGTATCTGAGGTTATCTATCATCTGGAGACTTACGATATTACAACGGTCCGCGCAGCTACACCTATGTTCCTGCTGGCCAGAGTCATCAAGAGTATGGGTATCAAGATGGTCTTGTCCGGTGAAGGTTCTGACGAACTGTTTGGCGGATATCTGTATTTCCATAAGGCACCGAATGCCCAGGAGTTTCATGAAGAGACTGTCAGAAAACTTTCTAAACTGCATTTGTATGATTGCTTACGTGCAAATAAGGCTTTAGCAGCATGGGGTGTAGAGGGTCGTGTTCCGTTCCTGGATAAGGAATTTATCGATATTGCTATGCGTTTGAACCCTGAGGCAAAGATGTCCAAAGAAGAAGACGGTTCACCGAGGATCGAAAAGTGGATCGTACGTGAAGCCTTTAAGGATATGCTGCCGGATGAGATCGTCTGGAGACAGAAGGAGCAGTTTTCTGATGGTGTTGGCTATTCCTGGATCGACACGCTGAAGCAGATGACCAACGAGGCTGTCAGTGATACTCAGTTTGCCATGGCAGACAAGCGTTTCCCCATCAATACACCTTCGACCAAGGAAGAGTATTATTATCGTACTATTTTCAGTAAACATTTCCCCTCCGAAAGTGCAGCTAAATGTGTTCCACACGAGGCATCTGTTGCATGTTCCACAGCGAAAGCACTGGAATGGGATGAGGCTTTCAAGAAGATGAATGAGCCCTCCGGAAGAGCGATCGCCGGTGTCCATGAAAAAGCATATTAAGAATATACATATTAAACAGCAGGCTGAAGACGGCCTGCTGTTTTTGTTATCAGTATTTCACAGAATCCGCTTCGAAATCTTGTATAGAATGTCAACAGAAATTGGAGTATAGTTAAGTTATGTAGATTATTTTGCTATTGTATGAAAGGAGAGCAGGTTTCTATGAAATACGTGATTTCAGGCTTTATTCAGAAATATTTTAAGAAGTATATCCGTAAGTACCTGCCTCAGCTGGACCCGGATGCGATTACAGACATTGCGCAGATCCATTTTGATCGTTTGATGCAGAATGCACCTGACATGGGTGGTAAAGACAACATGATGGCGTCCAACATGGATCTGACAGCAGCCTTTTTCGCATACTATGAAGCCAGTGAACATAAGATCGGTGGAGAGGCCATCGAGATTTTGATCGATTGGCTGGCGGATGATCTTCATTGGATCACTTTCCTGACTAATATGAATAAGAGAAGGTATATTCAGCCGCTTTATTATAAGATGTATTCCAAACATGCCAAAGAGGTTGAAGAGAGAAAGGCGAAGGGTGAATGGCCGGATACCTGGAGTTTCAAGATCAATCCGGATGGCAGAACGGAAGGTATCTATTATCATATGATCGGATGCCCGTTATATAAGTTTGTTAAACAGAACGGATATGAAGAGATGATGCCTTATGTGTGCAAATTTGATTTCATCTTCGAAAAATTCCTTCATGCCAGACTGATCCGTACGCAGACCGAAGCAACAGGTGGAGAGTGCTGTGATTATTGGTTTGTGGCTGATCAGAGCGATACGGCAAAAGAGTATAAGGATTTTGTCAGTAAATAAGATTCTGTATATAGATCAAAAGATATTCAAAACTCAATTATTGAGGTAATCATTTATGTTATACCCGAAGAATACATCTCCTTCCCTGGAGGACTCGCTGTTCCTTCAACCGACATCTGAATACAGGGGTACACCGTTCTGGGCCTGGAATGGAAAACTGGATCACGATGAATTGATCAGACAGATCCGCATTTTTAAGGAAATGGGTCTGGGTGGTTTTCATATGCATGTCAGAACCGGTCTTCAGGATCCATATCTGGATGACGCATTTATGGATGCTGTTCGCTGCTGCAAAGACGAAGCAGAGAAAGAAGAGATGCTGGCTTATCTGTACGATGAAGACAGATGGCCATCTGGTACAGCCGGCGGCAGAGTCACCGATGGACATCCGGAGTATGCTCGCAAGATGCTGATGCTGACCAGAGAACCCTATACATCCGATCGTCCAAACAGGAATACGGGTTCCCGTCCCGGATGGGGACAGGGAAATATGCGCCAGGATAACGGATACCTGATCGCTGTATATGATATCCTGCTAAGTGAACAGGGGCGGCTGAAGGATTGGAAGGTCTATCTGGGAGATGAATTAACTTCCCTTGATCCTGAAAAGGACCCATCCTGCAAGGAGAAAGGACTGCTTGAGGGATGGAAGCGTTACTATGCCTATATCGAACATACCACAGATGATCCCTGGTTTAACGATCATCCCTATGTGGATACCATGGATCCGGAAGCGATAAGGCGTTTTTTGGATCTGACCCATGAGGTCTATGCCAAGGAATTTGAGAAAGACTTTGGCACATTGATCCCCAGTATCTTTACAGATGAACCTCAGTATGCGCCTAAAAAAGCACTGGATTTTGCCTTAAAAGATAACGACCTCTCTATTCCGTGGACCAGAGGAATGGAGGAGCTTTATAAAGAACGCTTTGGTGTTTCTTTGCTGAGAGAACTGCCGGAACTTTTCTTGGAAAGAGAAGATCAGGTCTTATCCAGTACCCGCTGGCAATATCAGAATCTGGTAACCGATCGTTTCGTGGAGTGTTTCTGCAAACAGGTAGGAGACTGGTGTGATGAGCATCGCATTGCCCTGACAGGCCATGTCATGAATGAACCTTCCTTATACTCACAGACCTTATCTGTGGGCGATGCCATGCGCTGTTATAAGCCCTTTGGCATTCCCGGCATCGACATGCTCTGTGACAACAGGGAATTTACCACTGCCAAACAGACCCAATCCATGGTAAGACAGTGTGGTAAGGAGGGCATGCTGTCCGAGCTTTACGGTGTCACCGGATGGGACTATGATTTCCGTGGATATAAGCTGCAGGGAGATTGGCAGGCCGCTTTAGGTGTCACTGTACGTGTACCGCATCTTGCCTGGGAATCCATGCATGGAGAAGCAAAGAGAGATTATCCTGCTTCCATCAGTTTTCAAAGTCCCTGGTGGCAGAAATATCATCTGGTAGAGGATCATTTTGCCAGATTAAATACCGCTTTAACCAGAGGCAAAGCAAAATGCCGCGTAGCCGTCGTTCATCCTGTGGAGAGTTACTGGCTTCTTTGGGGACCCAACGATCAGACGGGAGCACTCAGAGATCGCATGGATAAGCAGTTTCTGGAGCTGGCAAATGTTCTTTTGCTGAACCAGATGGATTATGACTACCTGGATGAGGCCAGACTGCCTGAGCAGATAAAGGAGTCTTCTGATCCCACACTTTCTGTTGGCGAGATGACCTATGACGTGGTCGTGATCCCTAATGTTCTTACCTTGAGAAAAGAGACCATTCAGATCCTTGCAGATTTTCAGAAGAAGGGCGGTTGCATCTTAGTGCAGGGGGATTGCCCTGAATACATTGATGCTAAGAAGACTCAGGATCCATTACTGGATAACCTGTATCGTAAGGCTGAGCATGTAGGCAATGATCCCTATACGCTGCTGGAGCGTCTTGAATCCTGGCGTTTTGTCGATGTACGGGAAAAGAATGGAAGAAGATATGATCGCGTTCTGTATCAGCATCGAATCGATGAAGAAAACGAGTGGGTATTCTTTTGTAATGGTCTCAATCCGGAATCTCCCGATGTGGATCCTTCTCCGGAACTGACCATTTCCTTGAACGGTATCTATACCGTAACTGAGTACGATACTCTGAAGGGAACGATCGCTCCTGTATCGATCTCTTATGAGAATAACCGAACAATCCTAAAAAGATATTGGCATTCTCATGACAGTTTGCTTTTGAATCTGAAACCTGCTAAGATCGAGAAGGATAACGGACGCGTAGTAAATACGCCTTTGAAGGCCACAGGCTATCCGCAGACAAGATTTGGTCTGGTGGATGTTACCTTCTCTGAACCCAATATGCTGCTTTTAGATGAGGCAGAGTGGGCCATGAACGGAGGAGAATATCGTCCTCAGGAAGAGATCCTTAGGATCGATAATTATGCAAGAGAGATTCTTAACATTCCTCCCAGATTGAAAGAGGTAGCCCAGCCATATACCGTCAAAGAAACTCCTAATAAAGATCATCTTCGTCTGCGATTCAGAATTTCCTGTCAGCAGAGTATCGAAAATGTATCTTTGGCTATGGAAGATGCTGCTAGCACCAGGATATGGCTGAATGGGAAAGAGCTTGAAGTATCTGTCAATGGTTGGTATGTGGACCCTGCCATTGAGATTACTAAGCTTCCTGCACTGGATCAGGGTATCAACATTCTCGAAGTAGAAGTACCCATCGGTCCCAATACGGATCTGGAGTATTACTATCTGTTAGGTGATTTCGGCGTGAAGATCCGCGGCACCGAAAGAGAGCTTACAGAGCCTGTTCGTCAGCTTGGCTTTGGTGATATCACCAGGCAGGAGTTACCATATTATACGGGTAACATTGATTATAAAATGACTGTCCGTACCAAGGGAGAATTCTCTGTTCGCGTTCCTCATTATCGCGGAGGATTGGTAGAGGTCCTGTTAGATGGTAAGAGTGCAGGTGAGATCATCTATAGTCCCTATACACTGAAACTGACTGCAGAACCCGGAATCCATGAACTTACATTTCGTTTATATGGTACCAGACAAAATGGTTTTGCTCAGCTGCATTACACACCGGGCGTTGTCTTCTATCAGAGTCCCAACAGCTGGAGAAGTGCAGGAGATCTTTGGAGCTACGAATATCAGTTTAAGCCAGCGGGCATCTTAAAGTCTCCCGAGGTGTACAATGCCGATATTCTGCAGCAGGATGGATCGATCCGTATGCCGGACACTGCCTTTACACGAATTGAAAACAGTTAATTTTGAATTATGATGAATGAACTACTAAAGAATTTCTGCCTGGCTTATGGTTTAGGCAGTGTTACAAAGGAGCCGGAAGCCGTGACCGGTGGTCTGATGCATCAGATGTTCCGGGTTATAACTGAAAAGGGCAGTTATGCCATCAAAGTACTCAATCCGGATATCATGAAACGTCCGGAAGCTCTCCAGAACATGATCAACTCAGAGATCGTGTCCCATGCACTGGAAAATACGATTCCTTTGATAGCCGCTAAGGAATTTGAAGGAAAGCATATTCAGTCTTTTGAAGAATATTTCTTCCTAGTATTTGACTGGATCGATGCCCATTCCATTTATGCACCTGATATTACAGAAGTCCACTGTAAGCAGATGGGAGAGATCCTTGGAAGAGTACATGCTGCGAATATCTCCATCGATTCTATACAGCCTAGTCATGATTTTCGAGATCCCATCGACTGGTATCAGCTGGTTCAAAAGGCAAATGAATCGAATTCTGAGATCTATCCCTTGCTGAAAGAGCATCTTACCGATCTGATTCGATGGGATACTAATGTGGTCAAGGGACTTCCAGAAGTTTCCAAAGTTCAGGTGATCAGTCATCGTGATCTCGATCCAAAGAATGTCCTGTGGCAGGGCACTAAGGCCATTCTCATTGACTGGGAATCCGCCGGTTATGTCAATCCATATCAGGAGCTTCTGGAAGTATTGAATTACTGGATCTCCGACGAGAGTGGTACCTATGACCATTCTTTGTTTGAGGCACTGTTCCGATCATATTCTGCTTATATGGATACCAAAGGCATTTGCTGGGATGCAATTCTTGATTGCAGCTATGATGGCATGCTTGGATGGATCGAATATAATATCAAGCGTGCACTTGGTATGGAAGGATCTTCCGAAAAGGATGTTCAGGAAGGAATTTCCCAGACCAAAGGCACCATGGATGAACTGATCCAATATGAAAATCAGATGAATCAGCTGAAACAATGGCTTAGCTGAGAGATTTTTCTCAAATGGGAGGAGTGCTTCACCCTATCTACAACTATTCGCAAAACGCAAGTTTTACGAAGTGTTGGAACTGTTTAAGAGTACCTCTCTCGAAAAAACATCTGTTTGGGCCTCCCAGGACTTTATTTCTTAATATGTTCATTCTCAGCTAAGCATCTGTGCTTTTGATACGGATGCTTAGTTTTTTGTCTGTACATTTATTTCTTATCTGTATTCAGATGATCCTTTGCTTATTTGTGTTTCTTTTTTATGATTGTTTTGTTGTTTCTTTTGTTTTCATTATTTATTCTAACGTTCTTCGATAAGTCGGA
>JAZUIK010000139.1:0-2645 GCA_045642205.1 Bianqueaceae bacterium | reverse complement strand
TACTTGCCTCTGCCTTCGATTTCCTCTATGACATGGAAACGGAGATGAATGAGATCTATGCGAAGCTGGGAGAGGTGGATCCTTCCGAGATGGATGATCTGATGGCGGAAGCCGGTACCATTCAGGACCTTCTGGATATGCATGATTTCTACATGATCGATGCCAAGGTGGAAGAGGTTGCCAGAGCACTGGGACTGTTGGATCTTGGACTGGATAAAGACGTTACGGATCTTTCCGGCGGACAGAGGACCAAGGTCCTGATGGCCAAACTCCTTCTGGAAAAGCCGGATATCCTTCTGCTGGACGAGCCTACCAACTATCTGGATGTGGAGCATATCGAATGGCTCAAGCGCTATCTAAACGACTATGAGAATGCGTTTATCCTGATCTCTCACGATATTCCCTTCATCAACAGCGTTGTCAACCTGATCTACCATATGGACAATCGTCAGCTGAACCGTTATGTGGGAGACTACGACAAGTTCATGGAAGTCTACGAAATGAAGAAGGCTCAGTTGGAGGCTGCTTACAACAAACAGCAGCAGGAGATCAAGGATCTGCAGGATTTTGTAGCCAGAAACAAGGCCAGGGTGGCTACCAGAAATATGGCTATGTCCCGTCAGAAAAAACTGGATAAGATGGATATGATAGAACTGGCTCAGGAAAAGCCCAAGCCGGAGTTCAACTTCAAAGAAGCCAGGACCCCCGGACGCGTGCTGTTCTCTACTAAGGGCCTGGTCATCGGATATGAGGAGAATGATCCTCTTTCCCGTCCTCTTGATCTGGAGATGGAAAGAGGTCACAAGGTGGTCCTGACCGGTGCCAACGGTATCGGTAAGACAACACTTCTTAAGAGCATCCTTGGATTGATCCGTCCCTTACAGGGAACAGTGGAGCAGGGAGATTATCTGGAGATCGGCTATTTCGAACAGGAAATGGACCAGAATGTTTCTACCACTTGTATCGAAGAGATCTGGAATACCTTCCCCGGAATGTCCCAGTTTGAGGTCCGTGCAGCCCTGGCTAAGTGCGGATTGACCACAAAGCACATCGAAAGTCTCTGCAGAGTCCTTTCGGGAGGTGAGCAGGCAAAGGTGCGTCTGTGCAAGCTGATCAATAAAGAGAGCAATCTGCTGGTACTGGATGAGCCTACCAACCATCTGGATGTGGATGCCAAGGATGAACTGAAGCGTGCACTGAAGGAATATAAGGGAAGTATCCTGATGGTATGCCATGAACCGGAGTTTTACGAAGGACTGGCAACTGACGTATGGAATTGCGGGGAGTGGACGACTCGTGTATAATAATAATCTGTTATATGCCGTTGTTATCGGCGGCGTGAATATCGATATCGGCGGAAGATCCGATGCCCTTTTGGTGCAGCGGGATTCCAATCCGGGAAGTGTCACCATGAGCCTTGGCGGTGTGGGAAGAAATATCGCCCACAATATGAGCCTTTTAGGTGTCAACGTGAAGATGCTGACAGCCTTTGGCGATGACTTCTACGCACAGACCATTGCCGCATCCTGCGGTGAACTCGGTATCGACATTTCCGGAGCCCTTCGGATCCCGGATGCGCATACCTCCACCTATCTGTTCATCGACGATCATGACGGTGATATGGCTCTGGCGGTGTCGGATATGAAGATCTATGACCATGTGACCCCTGAGTACATCGAATCCAGACTGCCTCTGATCAACAATGCGAAGGTGGTCGTAGCAGATACCAACATTCCTCAGGAGACTTTGGAGTATCTGGCAGAAAACTGCACAGCACCTCTGTTTATCGATCCGGTTTCCACCATCAAGGCGGTCAAGATCAAGAACATCCTGGGTAAGATCCACACCCTGAAACCTAACAAGATCGAAGCAGAGCTTCTCTCCGGTGTGAGCATCAAGGATGATGCTTCGTTGAAGGAAGCAGCGCAAGCCCTTCTGAATACGGGCATGCAGAGAGTGTTCATCTCTTTAGGTTCCGGCGGTGTCTATGCGGCAGACCATAACGAGCAGGTACATGTTCCCTGCTTTAAAGCGATCGCCCGCAATGCGACCGGTGCAGGAGATGCCTTTATGGGAACCCTCACCTGGGCCTTTACACAGGAAAAGTCCTTGAAGGACAGTGCGATCTACGCATCCGCTGCAGCCGCTCTGGCGGTCGAAGCAGAGGAGACCATCAATTCCGGTCTTTCCATGACCGCGTTAGAAGAAAAGATCAATCAATAACATATAAAAGGAGAATCATCATGAACAAGTACTTAGACGTAAATCCCGAGGTTGCTGCTGCTGTCGCTGCAGGTAAGCCTGTCGTTGCCCTGGAGTCCACCATCATCTCTCATGGTATGCCCTATCCTCAGAATGTAGAGACCGCTCTGAAGGTCGAGCAGGTCATCCGTGATGCCGGTGCAGTTCCCGCTACCATCGCCATCATCGGCGGCCGTCTGAAGGCCGGACTGACTCCTGAGGAGATCGAGTACTTCGGTAAGAAGGGTACTGACATCATCAAGGCATCCCGTCGTGACCTGGCTGCTCTGTGCGCTAAGGGTGAAGATGGTGCTACCACCGTTACCACTACCATGATGATCGCCCATATGGCTGGTATCAAGATCTTCGCTACCGGTGGTATCGGCGGTGTCCATCGCGGAGCT
>JAZUIK010000138.1:0-31232 GCA_045642205.1 Bianqueaceae bacterium | reverse complement strand
CTCTTCTTATATGGTGTTCACAGCATGATCTTCTCCATCGTTGTTGGTGTGAAGCAGTGGATCTCCTTCACCAATATCGATGGACAGCCCTTCGATGCTGATCTGCTGTATCTGTCTCTGCTGGAGTAGGCTGACGAGCGTATCTCCTACGGTAAGATCCTGTACATCCGTGGTGGTTTCCCGGATTACACCTACTACCGTCTGGATGATGCTTCTCGTAACTGCACCAACGTTCTTGGTTGGGCAGCTGCTAAGGACGAGTATCAGCAGTCTACTCTTGACTATGGTTACTGGACCTCTATCGATGTCGGTGGTACTCTTGCTACCGCTTCTGTAGTTGAGACCGAGACCTACAACGACAAGTACAACGACATTAGCACCGCTTCTGAGGAAGCTATTGCTAAGCTGATCGCTGAAGGCAACGTTGCTGATATCCCTGCATATGTCGCTACCCTGACCGGCCTTGGCCTTCAGGATCTGGTTGACATTTACCAGGCTCGTTACAACCGTTTCGTAGGCTAATCTCTAGCTGACTAAACGATTGATTCGACTTATCGAAGCTTAACATTCACCTATAAAAGGGCGAGGGCTTAGGACCTCGCTTTTTTATTGCAAAAAAGAGCGAAGAGAGTTTTGTTTCATAATAAATCGACAGAAAACTTTGTATGTCGAAGTAGAAAAGTCTATCTTTTATCGCATAAGACACTATAGTACTAATGCATGACACAATATGACTAATAAAGGACGCAAAGATGATATTAAAATAGTTTTAATTAGGGTATAATGATGTTTGGAATACGGGACCTTTAGTATTCGTTGCCGGATGGTTTTCGACCTTGCTGTGTCCTTGGGATCGATGATCCTGAAGGATCCTGCAGTTCATTATCCCGCATTGTGAAAACGATCCTGGCACAAGAAATTCAGGCACATAATGAAACAGAATCAAAAAGTCGTTCTGGTAGACGACGGTATGAAGGAAGTCATTCCTGACTTTTCTGATTACTTTCCCTATGTAGGAACCTATACAGAGTTTGATCAGAGTATGGCTACGGCTAATCCCTGGCACTGGCATAATGCGATCGAACTGTTGTATGTAGAGCAGGGACAGCTAGAGTATGCGACACCCAGAGGCAATATCATTTTAAACGAACACTCAGCCGTTCTGGTCAATACCGGTGTGCTCCATGTGACTAAGTGGACATCGTCAGAAAAGAAGAATATACAGAAGATCCATCTGTTTGATCCGGAATTCCTCTCCGGCGGTACCAATAACCGTATCTATGACCTTCTGGTAGCTCCTCTGGCATGGAGAAAGGATATCGATCTGATCCCCATCCATATAGAGGAAGAGAGAAATAAAGAGATCCTTAAGATGGTCCGTGCATCCTTTGAACTGGACGAGGAGGAGAGAGGATTTGAATTCAGGATCCGTTATCAGCTCTCTGAGATCTGGCTTAGACTATTGGATCGTATCGATGAGATCCCTGTGGCATCGGAAGATTGGCTGGATGGCGAAGCAAAGACGTTGCTAGGCTATATCTACGCACATTATGCAGATACCATTACGATCGATGATCTGGCAGGCGTAGGCCTGACCAGTCGCCGCCAGGTTTTCCGTATCTTCCAGAATACGCTCCATACCACTCCTATGGAGTATATCGAGAAATACAGAGTACAGATGGCCTGTAAGCTCCTGGTGGAAACCGACCTCTCTATTACAGAGATCGCCATGCAATGTGGCATGAATTCCATCAGTTATTTTGGTAAACGCTTCCGAAATCTGATCGGGCAGACCCCTTCCGAGTACCGTCGCAGATGGCACGAAACTGCGAATGGTGGGCGCTCTACAGATAGTTAAATAGTTTAAAAAAGTGTATCATGATGAATGAGCAGAAATGCTCTATAACGATGATACGTGTGGTGAACGTAACTTCGTTTCTTTCCTCAGAAGAAAAGGGCTTAGGAAACCTTTTCTTCGAACTATAATGAAAAGTCCGGGTAAATCTTCCCGGGCTTTTTGCTTTTAAGAAGATACTGCTGCCAGGTAGTTTCTGTTTCCATAGTACATCAAAGAACGATATCTGCTGGCACAATAAGACCATACAAAAAAGGACCGATCCGAAGCATTGCATTTAATTGCACCGCTTTGGATCGGCCTTTTTTGTTTTCTGATTTGATGATATTTTATTCGATGTTTTTATTCACCGCTCAGCTGAGAGGTATACAGGTGATAATAGTCACCCTGCTTCTCCATCAGCTCGTCGTGGCTGCCACGCTCGGTAATGACACCACCGTTGATGTAAAGGATGCAATCACAATCCTTGATGGTGGAAAGACGATGGGCAACAACGAAGGAAGTACGATTATGCAGCAGAGTCTTGATACCTTCCTGTACCAGCAGCTCAGTGTTGGTATCGATGGAGGAGGTAGCCTCATCCAGGATCAGGATCTTAGGATCGGACAGCAGAGTTCTCGCGAAGGAGAGCAGCTGTCTCTGACCTGCGGAAAGAACATCACCACGCTCATTGATCTCGGTGTAGTATCCGTTGGGCATACGCTCGATGAACTCATGGGCATGAACACGCTTAGCGGCCTCTATACACTCCTCATCGGTAGCATCCAGACGTCCGTAGCGGATGTTGTCCATAATGGTACCGGAGAAGATGAAGGTATCCTGCAGCATGATACCCATCTGAGAACGGATGGACTGCAGAGTAGCATCAGCAATGTCGTAACCATCGATACGAACGGCACCGGACTTCAGATTGTAGAAGCGGGATACCAGGTTGATGATGGTGGACTTTCCTGCACCGGTAGGACCAACCAGAGCGAAGCTCTGACCGGCATCGACATGGAAGCTGACATCCTTCAGGATCGGACGATCCTTCTCATATTCGAAGATAACGTGATCGAAATCGACCTCACCCTTGATAGTGGGAAGATCGGTAGCATCGGGCTTATCGGTAACGGTAACAGGCTCATCCATCAGCTGGAAAATACGCTCCAGATAAGAGGAGGTATTGATCATCTGGTTGTACTGGTTGGACAGCTGCATGATGGGCTGCCAGAAGCGGTTAGCGTAACTGGTCATAGCAACCAGGGTACCGACGGTGATAGTGTTACGAAGGTAAACAACACCGACCAGATAGATGATGTAGTAGATGGAACGGGAGATCATCATGGTGGTGGGCCACATCAGATGGTTCAGAGTGACGGCATGCATGTAGGAATCCTGTGCCTCGATGGCAAGGTTCTTGTTGATCTCCTGGTTGAAGTCTTCACGGGCGAAGGCCTGAGTTACACGCTCACCGTGGATAGACTCGGAAAGGTAAGCAGTGAAGTTGGACTTCTTGTTAGCCTGCAGCTGCCATGCACGGCGCTGCTTGTTTCTCATGATGAAGATGTAGATAACAAAGACAGGGATTCCGGCGAATACCAGAAGGCTCAACTTAGCGTTAACACTCAGCATGAAGATGGAGATGATGACCAGATTGACGAACTGCAGAACGACATTGACAAGACCGTTGGTCAGGAAGTCGGATACTGCGTTGACGTAGTTGATAACACGGACAAGGATCTTGCCGTGGGGACGGGAGTCGAAGTAATCGAAGGGAAGGTCCTGCAGATGGACATACAGGTCACGGCGCATATCACGGATGATCGCCTGGCCTGCCAGTGCAGCACAGCGGGAACGGAAACGATTACAGAAGGCCTGACCCATAACGATAGCGACCAGTGCCAGACCGGAAAGGACCAGTCCCTTAACATCCTTGGCAGGGATCATGACGTCGATAGCACCTTCGGTGAACAGAGGCATCAGAAGACCAAGGACAGAAGATACAAGGCTGAAGAGGAAAGCTCCGACAAACAGCTTCTTGTAACGGAATACATAGTAAAGAGCTCGTTTGAACTGCGACGCGTTAAATGCTGTTTCCAGAGTTTCGTCGACGTTAAACTTATTACGTGCCATTATTCCTCACCTCCTGCTGCAGAGACTACGACGGAATTCTTCAGGTTCTCGATAGCCAGCTGAAGATCCTCTTCAGTTGCCAGACCCTGCTGGATTCGGTAGATGTTGTAGTAGTAACCCTTCTTGGCAAGGAGCTCCTTGTGGGTTCCCTGCTCGGTAATGCGTCCATCTTCGATGATGAAGATGATGTCGGCATTCTTAACAGAGGAGATACGCTGAGCAACGACCAGAGTGGTTGCCTTCTTTTCACGCTGTGCCAGACGGCCCTGAATGTACTGCTCAGTCTCCATGTCGACAGCGGAAGTGGTGTCGTCCAGGATCAGGATCGGTGCATTCTTGGAAAGGGCACGAGCCAGGGAAAGACGCTGTTTCTGACCACCGGAAAGACCCATACCACGCTCACCGACGATGGTGTCATAACCATCGGGCAGCTTGGATACGAAACTGTCGGCATCAGCATCGACAGCAGACTGATAAACGATCTCATTGGGAGCATCCGGAACACCGTAAACGATGTTGGATTCAACCGTGTCGGAGAACAGGAAGACATCCTGCAGAGCGATACCGATATTACGGCGCAGATACTGCAGATTGTACTTGCTGACAGACTTGCCATCGATCTTGACGGAACCGCTGGTGGGATCCATGTAGCGGACCAGCAGGTTGAACAGAGAAGACTTTCCGCTTCCTGTGGGGCCCATGATACCGACGGTGTAGCCTGCGGGGATGTGCATATTGATATCCTTCAGGACGGTGTTGCCGTCAAAGGAAAGGGAAACATGATCGAAATCGATGTCACCGTTGATGGTACCCTCTTCGATAGCCTTCTCGGGAGAGTAGATCTCGGGCTCGGAATCGTAGAGCTCGTGAACACGCTCACAGCTGACTTCGAAACGCTGCCAGTCGTTGATCAGGAAACCAAGCTGCAGCATAGGCTCATTCAGCATCCAGGAAAGAGAGGTGAAGACGATCAGATCGCCGACGGTGATGTCACCGGAAATGACCAGGAGCGCACCAACGATGATCGCGGTAGCATTCATGACATTACCGATGGTCTCCATGATGGGAGAGTAGGTAACCCACTGCTTGTTGGCATCCAGGTTCATGGTGTAATAACGCTCGTTGGCATCGTCAAACTTCTCGATCTCAAATTTCTCGCGGCAGAAGGCACGGACAACGCGGTTTCCGTCGATGTTCTCGGTAACGATGGTGTTCAGCTTGGACAGCTCTTCACGTGCCTTACGGAAGATCGGACGGACCTTCTTAGCCATGATGGTAGCCATCAGGAAAGCAAAAGGTGCCAGACAGAGCTCGATCAGAGTGAACTTCCAGCTGATCGCAAAGAAAACGATCAAAACAGCAGTCAGCATGATGACAGAATCAAACATGGCAAAGGTAACCCAGCAGATGAAGTGGGTAATGGCATCCACATCACCGGTACATTTGTTGATCAGGTCACCGGTACGGTTGTTCATAAGGAAGCTGCGGCTCTGAGAAGAAAGCTTCTTATAAAGAGCGGTACGCAGTTCGAATGTAACTTTCTGACCAGCCTGTTCACGCATGATGTTCGCAGCAAAACGAACGGCAGAGCGCAGGACCAGAAGTCCAAAGGCAAGGCCAAGAAGCGGGAGCAGACGGGATAAGATCTCCTGCGTGGAGACGCTGGTGTCTCCGTAAAGGGGATAGATAATGTTGTTGACAATGTTCTTGATGATCTGGGGCTCGACGACCATGATGCCGTCGACGACCAGACAGAGCACAAGAGCAATGAACAATTTGATCTTGGACTTTCCCAGGAGAGAGAGAGCCCATCTTCCTTCGTTCATAGTGAAACCTCCGAAGAATTTTCTTTCACGAAAGGACTTTCCAGAAACCTTCTGGAACGTATTGAAATATAGTGCATAGGGTATATTTTATCACTAAAAAAGCCAACTTCAATACCTTTTTAAAAAAACTTAAAAAAGTGCAAAAAGGTATAAAAAAAGCATGGTGCATACCGAAAAATACAGGGGACGGGTTATTGCAAAACAAACGGAATCAGCGTAAGATTAACCTACTCGGTCCCATAGATCCGATGTGATCATCTATGCCAAAAGGACCGAAAGATAAATCAGGAGATAAGAATAATATGAAGGAATCCATCAATCTCGGTGTGATCGGCCTTGGCGGCCGTGGATATGGTCTGTTAAAGGGAGTCATCCTGGAAGAGCAGGATGTCAATGTTGTCGGTGTCTGTGATCTGTATGAGGACAGGACCGAGAAGGCATTTGAACTGGTAAAGGAAAAGAGAGGCATTGAGCCCGTCAAGTCTTTGGACTATCACGATATCCTCAATATTCCCGGACTGGATGCAGTCTTTGTAACCTCCTCCTGGGAAAGCCATATTCCGATCGCTATCGATGCCATGAAGAAAGGTATCCGTCCCGGCGTAGAGGTTGGTGCTGCTTACAGCATCCAGCAGCTCTGGGATCTGGTCCATACCTCTGAGGAGACCGGCGTTCCCTGTATGATGCTGGAGAACTGCTGCTATGGCCAGTACGAGATGATGCTGATGCATATGATCCGCAACGGTCAGTTTGGAGAGCTGGTCCATCTGGAAGGCGGCTATCGCCATGACCTGCGTGATGAGATCGGCTTTGGACGTGAGAACCGTCACTATCGCAATGCCAACTACAAGAATCGTAATACCGAGAACTATCCTACCCATGAACTGGGCCCCATCTGCCAGATGCTGAACATCAACCATGGCAATCGTCTTCTGAAGCTGACCTCTACCGCCAGCTGTGCCAAGGGACTGAATGCTTTCCTGACCGAGCAGAAAGGTCCCGATTACGATCAGAGTTCCTACCGCTTTGCGCAGGGTGATGTCATCAATACGGTGATCACTTGTGCTCATGGAGAGACCATCTCTCTGACACTGGATACCACACTGCCTCGCTACTATTCCCGTGGACTGGTGGTCCAGGGTACCAAGGCAATGTACTGTGAAGACAATAACTCCATCTTTATGGAAGGAAAGTACTCCGAGTGGGATGGCTTCGAATGGAACAAGTTCTGGGGCAACGCCGACGAGTTCCGTAAGGAATGGGAATCTCCCACCTGGGTACAGTTCCTGAACGATGGTGTCCGTGGTGGACACGGTGGTATGGACTACTTGGTAGACAGAGCCTTCTTCGACAGTGTCAAGAATGAGTGTGATCCTCCTATCGATGTCTATGATATGGCAACCTGGATGTGCATCAGCGTCCTGAGTGAAGAATCCATCGCTCTGGGCGGCGCACCGGTCTATATTCCCGACTTCACCAACGGTAAGTGGATCGAGACAAGATAAGTGTTTCATAAATAATACAGGACCGAGGGATCCTTCGGTCCTTTTTTGTGAAAACTGCGGAATTCATACGGGTGTATGGATGGCTGGAGTATATATTGGATCAAGATTATATCAAAAGGTAAATAACCCCTTTCGCTGCATTGCGCTTGACGCACCGCAGTGAAAGGGGTTATTTACCTTGATCACAATCTTATTCTATATATTCCAAGATCCCTGCCGGTGAATCCGCCAACATACTTGCCCCGGCAGCGACCAGCTCCTCCTTATCCCGGAAACCCCAGGTAACGGCAATACAGGGCATACCGGCGTTTTTAGCGGTAGCAAGGTCCACTTCGGAGTCTCCGATATAGATGGCACGGGAAGCATCCACGCCAAGGACTCTCAAACATTCATTGACTGTGTCCGGTGCAGGTTTACGGCGGATCCCTTCCTTTTCACCACAGGCAAAATCAAAGAGGTTCGGGAAATGGGTCCGGATCAAAGGCTGGACGGCGAAGTCTCCCTTGTTGGAGACAACTGCAGTCTTGCAGCCATAAAAGCGGAGCTGCTGTAATAAGGAAGTAACTCCGGCATAGGGACGGGTCAGATCCTGAGAGTGGATGGCGTAGTGCTCTTTGAATTCTCTATGGACATCCTGGAAGAGGGAAAGGTCCTCAGGAGAAAGTTCTCCTTCCGGAGTGAGTTTCATGGAAAGGCGGATCAGACGCTCCATTCCGTTTCCGAGATACGCCCGGACATCCAACGGGGAGACCTCGGGAAGAGAGTGGAGGGAAAGAGCGTGGTTTACACTGTTGGTCAGATCCATCAGGGTATCCAGAATGGTCCCGTCCAGATCGAAGATGACAGCATCATACTTGCGATTATACATATTTACAATCCTATCGGGTCATGACAAATTTTCCGGCATATAATCCCTTTGGGGGATGTACATTCCAAGGTAACAGGATATAATATTCAAACATAAATTTCAATTGTTTTGTATGGAAGCAGCTTTGGCCCAATAGATATAAGGACAAAACGGCTGTTTTCAGAAAGGAGAAACATGAAAAATAATCTGAAAAAGGCTTTGATCTACGTCCTGACCGCCTGCATGCTGTTTGCTCTGGTCGGATGTGGCAAGAAGGAAGAGCCCGATCTGTCCGTTCTTCCCAGCCATGAGACCTCTCAGCCTAACACCAAGGAAGAGACTTCTAAGGCAGAGACCTCTACTGAGACCTCTAAGGAAGAAAGCGTAGAAGAGAGCTCCGAGGAAGCTCCCGCAGCAGAAGCTCCCGAGACCAACTTCGACACCGACTGGTGGTCCTGCTTCATCCCCGAGGATATGCACATCAATGAGGATTACTCCTATCAGTATTCTTCTTATTCCAATTACTACATCGAGAACGATGATGATTCTCTGGAAGTCAATGTTTACATTACTACTGAGGATTCCATCGGTTTCCGTAAGGGCGTCCTGGGTGATGGTTTCACTCTGGAAGACTATGCAGCAGGCAATGTTCCCACCACTACCATTGGCGGACTGACCTTTACTGTTTACGAGTACACCTACTGGGGTGCTCCCAAGGTAACCTACAGAAGTCGTGTTGAGTCTTCCGGTATGACCGTTCGTGTCGAGGTTGAAGGTGATCAGAACAATGAGTCCATCAAGACCATTATGGATTCTCTGACCTTTGCTATCCCCACCGGTGACAAGGTTGAAGCTCCTTATCCCTGGGAGGGTGCTCCTCTGGTTACCGCTACCGGTTCCAAGATGATGGGTACCCTGACCATTTCCGCTACTCAGATCATTGCAAATGAGAGCTTCCTGGCAGACGATATCTTCGACAACCGTGTTGCTGTTGTTGGCGATCTGGTCTATGTTCTGGACAGCGAGATCCTGAACATCTACAAGCTGGAAGGCACCACCATGACTCTGCAGTCCAGTATCGAACTGGATACTGAGTACTCCAACATGAATGCTGATGCACAGGGTCTTGTTTATCTGACTGATTTTATGGCAGATACCCTTGTTTTCAAGGATGGTGCTATGTATGCAAACTATGCTTCCATCCGTGACTATGCATACTTCGCTCCTAACGGACAGGATGCAGTTACCTGGTTCATGAAGCCCGAAGAGATCGAGATCTACCAGTTCGATGGTACCAATTGGACCAGCGCTGGTGTTACCGATTTCTGTGTCAACGAAGTAAAGAGCGTCAACGAGATGTTCATTACCGAGAACTACATCCTTGTAGCAGCTTCTTCTCTGGATGAGAGCGGTCACAAGGTCTATGTATATGACTACGATGGAAACTATGTAACCACTCTGGCAGACGATGACGGATCCGGACTTGGTTCCATCACCGGTATTATCGAGACCGAGAGCTTCTTCGTTGGTATCGATGGCAACATGAGAAACATTGTTCTGTGGACTCTGGACGGAACCTGGATGGGCGAGATCTATGCTCGTGACATTCTGGGAACCAGCTACCCCTGGATCAATGGTCTGTGCAAGACTGCTGATGGCAGAATCTTCGTTTCCCTGACCGACGAGCGTGCTGACGGTTCCTGGGACGAGGTTGGTATCTACGAGATCACCATTAAGTAATCAAAACCGGTACAGAAATATACCGGATCAGATCCGGAAAGAGCCTGCGGCAAATTGCCGCAACCTCTTTCAATTTCAGTCAGGTCAAACCACAGATGGGGGCAGCCTCATATGTGGAGAAGATTAGGGAATCAATCTTTTTTGGTTTCTCTGGTATCGATACTGTCCTTGAAGACAACAAAGCGATCGAACAGGAACTCTGTAGCAAAGTTCAGGATCATGTTAAGGGCAGTGACCAGATATTCATTCCACAGCAGTGTTTCCACAAGGTAGTTACCCAGGATAGTGGAAAGAGGTGTAAAGACAGCATAGTAGGCAGCCACCTTTAACATGGCGATCGGTACATTACCGGCAGACTGGAAGGTATAACGACGGTTGATCGTGAAGTTCCAGACAACGGAAAGTACCAGAGCGATCAGATAACAGGGCCAGTAGGAGAGAGGGGTCAGCTCGGTCAGAAGGGTGAAGGAGCCGATCTCGATCAATCCGGCAGAAGCAGAGATCAGCGCGAACTTGATAAAGCGGATGATCTCCTTGGCATTGGTTTTCTTATTCATAAAGATCATTACACCGAAATACCGGGGAAAGAACCATAAGGGATCCGGTGTATTCCTCCAAAGGAAAATGTGGACAGCATAATGTTCATAGAAAAAGCAGGGCAGTTGGCCCTGCTTTTCTATAGGTTAAGTTAAAAGCTTGATACTTCTTACTTGAAGAAGGGAAGGCTTCCGAAGATGGGAGCTTCCTTTGCCTTACCCTGGCAAACATGTACGAAGCAGATGATGTTGATAACAACGATCATGATGTTACCGATACCTGCTGCGATCCAGCCAAGGACAGGAATGATGCAGCAAACGACAAGCAGAGCCTGGCTGATGGTCAGCTTCAGAGCATTGCGAGCGTGGAAGCCTGCATACTTGGAATCACCTGCTGCCAGGAGGCAGATCAGAAGGCCTGCTACACCAAGGATGTAGGGAGCCATAGCGGTGATCTTGTTATCGGAGATATCTTTGGGATCAAACTCAGCGGTGTGATCCTTAGGATCAACTACAGGAACAGGAGCATAGGGCTGCTGATACTGCTGGAACTGAGGCTGCTGATACTGCTGAGCCTGCTGATACTGCTGCTGAGCCTGCTGTCCGGGAGCTGCAAATACGGTTCCGCACTGGGGGCAAGCAGGAGCGCCGTCGTTAAAGGACGCGCCGCACTGAGGACAAAATGCCATGGTAATAATACCGTCCTTTCTATAGCCGCCCATTGTGTGGCGACCGAAGTTATAATTGTATAAAGTATATCACATTGTCCATTTATTGGGAAGAAAAAGAAATGAAAATCCCATGAAAAAGCGATAAAATTTGCAGGAAAATGAAGAGGGAGATTCACGATGATATCCGGAAAGTAACTGTCAAAGTGCACGCGCCTTCGGCAGGTACTTCTTGAAAAGCAGCAGGTGAAAGAGTATAATCTTTCTACCGAGCAGATGCTCGAATAGGCGGGATTTGTATATCGGCTATTATGTCAGCTTCCCAAGCTGAAGAGGCGGGTTCGACTCCCGTATCCCGCTCTACTATATAAGAAAAACAAGAGGATACAGCCTCAGCGGCTCGCTGCATGACGGATCAAAAATAAAAGATCTGTCCCTATGAACGCAGATGCCGCTGAGCCAGAGTATCCTCTTGTTTTTGTTTGGCAGCGATTTTGATGATCTGTACTGAGAAAAATAATAAGGGATGTAAACTACCAAAGACATCTGCGGTCAAAGAGATCTGAAGTTCAGAAATACTTTGTCATGCAGCGAGGCTTTGGGAGTACATCCCTTATTATTTATACAAGAACGGGATCAAAATCTCTTGCGGTAGCAAGCCCCGCAGACAGAGAAGGGATAGTTCCAGGAAATGGGTTTTCCGCAGGTCCGGCAGGTGCGATGCTGCAGCTTGGCTTCCGAGAGCAGGTTCATGATGTGCTCGGAGATCGCTCTTTTAGACTCGATGAATTCCTGATCCATATCCAGACGGGCACGGGTGGAGAAGCCAAAGAGAAGATCCGTAATACTGTAGGCGTGTTCCAGTTCCTGAACACTCATGTTCTCCAGACCATTCAGGGCATCCGTCAGGCGCTTATCCAGATACAGATTGCGGCGCTTGATGAGAGAGAAGGAGAGTTCAGACCAGAGCTGGAACAGTTCGTCATCTCTTTCATCAAAGGGGATCGTGACCAGAGAATAGATCAGTTCCTTATCGGAGGTGTAATTCTCTAAGTGCTGTGCCAGGGAGATCTGCGTTTTGACAGAACCCTTCAAAAAGCCTGCAGAGGCGGCCATATCATTCCACTCCGAAAGGATACGGGATACTCTGGCATCGATGGACAGTAAGGACTCCGGGAAGGAGAGCATAGCGTTCTGGATGGGATCGATCTCCGCATGAAGACCATGCTGGATGAAATACATATCTTCCTTGATGGTGGTGACCAGACCCTTGTCAAACATACCATAACGGCCCGCACGACCGGCAACCTGCTGGATCTCGGAGGGCTGCAGAGGTCTCATGGAACGACCATTGAACTTTTCGGTCTCCAGAAAGACAATGCGCTTGACCGGAAGGTTCAGTCCCATACCGATGGCGTCCGTAGCGACGATGACCTGTGTCTCTCCGGAGGAGAACCGTTCTGCCTCTCTGTGGCGTACATCGTAGGGAAGAGCACCATAGATGATACTGCAGCGGATCCCTTCTGCTGTCAGTTCGGAAGCGACCGCATGGACATTGCGGCGGGAAAAGACGATGAGGGCATCACCGGGCCGAACGGAATCCGGGAAAACGAAAGGACGGCGTTCCATTTCCAGCGGTGTCTGACGCTCGTGATGGATGACTTCGTAGGTGTCCCCGCAATCCTCGATCAATTTGATCACGATGTCTTCGGCATGGGCTGCCATGCAGACATGGATCTCGTAAGCCTGCAGACCCAGGATAGCCGCTGTCCAATGACCACCGCGTTCTTCGTCGGTGATCATCTGCGCTTCATCGATGACAGCCACATCATAGAAACGCTGAAAGTTCGCCAGTTCGATGGTGGAGGACTGATGCTCCGCACCATCTACTAAGATTCGCTCTTCACCGGTGATAAGAGAACAGGGGACACCTCGGTGGTTCAGATTTTCAAACTGCTCGTAGGCAAGAAGACGCAAAGGTGCCAGATAGATGCCGTAATAGGCATTGGCCAGTGCCTCGATGGCATGATAGGTCTTACCGGAGTTGGTGGGGCCCACATGCAGGATGAAATGACGCTGCATAGCGCGAGCTTCCGGATAGAAATCGATGTAGTTATTCGGGATCTCGCTGAGCATGCGGCGCTTTAATGAAGCCTTCTGTTTCTTTTCTCTGGCCACATGCCGGGCAGCCTGGATAAAGTTGCGGCCGAAATATTCGCAATAGGGGTTGTGAGAAAGACACTCTGCCAGATAGACTTCCGTAAACAGTTTACGGAGCTCTTCGGCGATATGCTCGGCATAGGGATCCTCTTCGATGCCATCGATCAGGAAGCGAGGCGTCATGGCAGGAGCCAGTTTAAAGAGAGGATCGTGGTGGATCAGATAGTGGAAAAGGAAGTTCGCCACGGGACTTCTGGATTTTTTCTTTTCAGCAAAAGCAGCAGCGATCAGATCTTCACTGATATAGCCATCTTCCGAAAGAGCCCAGTTCAGAAACTCCGTAAAGGTCTTTTCTGTCAGAGGGATACGATCCGCGGCAATATGATCCTCGAAATAGGTGTATTTAATGCGATACAGGGGAGCTCTGGTCAGGTAATGCTCGATCCTATAGCGTCCCTCAGACAGGATATCGTCTTTATTTTCCAGAAAGAAAGCGCCCAGATCCATGGTCTCCGCATGACGGCGAATCTGCTTTTTGGTGGGCATGGTCTGAGAAGCGGGATCGTTACCGTCTTCAAGGGGGCCATTGCTGGAAAGTGGATCCTGAGTGGAAGAGGTCTTCGATCTTTGCTTATCTCCTTTGCCGTGTCGATAGCGGCGATGGTTCTTTCGCTTAGGCTTCTTTTCACCGGAGGGTGCTTTGGCACTCGAAGCTTCGGAAGTGGGATCTAGTGAGAGATCCCTGGATTCGTCTTGATTCATAAAATTTCCTTACAAATAGTTTTGGACAGTATAGTGCCGGATCGATCTTGGTGAGGTTGATCCGGCAGAGTGTTTTTATTCTTTTGGAGCGGCGATCAGAGTGACATCACCCATGAAGCCGATCTTATCATCTACGATAGCAACAGCTCCCATTACACCTTCGATCTCCATGATCTTCTGAAGGGAGGACTCGATCTTACCGGAGTCCTTTAGCAGATTACCAAGGCGCGTTGCAGCGGCATCCGCCAGGGCGGTATCCAGAGAGAGGATTACGGCGGCCTGGGAACGGCCGAAGCTTAAGGAGTGGCCATAGGTTCCGCTGGAGGTACAGACTCCCATACCGTTTTCACAGGCAATGGATAAGGCCAGCTGATCGGAAAGGGGAGAACCGGGAGCATGGATCACCACACTGAGAGGTTCATCGGAACGGAGGAAGATATCTCCGCCGTTTTCCACGATGACTGTATCGTGGGGATCTGTTAATAGAGCGCGGCCGACCTGTTCACTGACGATACCGGCAACAGCCGCCATGGGGCCCACATGGGCATGGATCCCTGCCAGTTTCATCCGGCGGATCACTTCAGTATCATCCTTGGAAAGATCCAGAGGGTGCAGGGAATGAAGAAATGAAGGATCCTTTCGGATCTCCTGTTCAATGATGGTGCGAACGGAATGGACGGCGTCAGTCGCTTCCTTATGAAGGTCAGAGGAAGAGGCAATATACAGATCCGTCTCCTTCACGGTGACCCTGTAATGTTTCAGGGAAGCTCCGTTTACCCGGCTGCGATAGGAATCACGATTCTGATAGATATCCATGGATCAACGAAGAGATCGATCAGGCAAAGTCAGCCCTGAGGGAATTGGTGGGGCAGGCATGAACGCACATTTCACAGACGACACACTTTTCATTATCGAAAAGGACCTCAGCAGTAACAGGATCCAGAGTCAGTGCCTTCTGCAGACAGACAGCTGTGCAGGCACCGCAGTCCACGCAGGAGTCGCTGTCCAGGATAATGGATTTGCTGAGCAGTCGGGTCTTGACACCGGATTCTTCAGCGAATTCCAGACCTCTTCGGATGTCTTCTTCATCACCGGTGATCTTTAAGATACAGATGCCGCCAAGACCGGGACGGACATCGGCCTGCAGCAGGGAAAAGACCAGATCGTAATCCTTCGCCAGATAGCAGATCATAGGATTGCTGGCGGAATCAGAGTCAAACTTAAAACGTACAACAACAGATGTTTCCATATTATTCCTCCGATCAGCCCATAAGACCTTTTTTCTTTGTCTGAAGATCCAGAGGTGCTACCGGCTCTGTGAGCAGGAATTCACCGGAGAGGATCTGCTGCTTTAAGAGGTCCGCGATCTCTCTTGCCTTTTTCAGAGAAGACATGGGAGCGGTGGGGACCATACGACCATTCAGCTCCACACTGCCGGAACGGAGCTCCGCATAACTGACTCTCTTTTTCAGAAGAGGACGGCTGCGGGTAGGAACGGAATAATCGTAGATCTCGGTATAGAGATTTTCGTTGCTGACAGCGAGTCTTTCCAGCATGGCTTCATCCAGTACGGGGAAGGGAATACCCACACCCACGAACAGGGAGATACCATAGCCATCGACTCGGGCAGCGCGGATAAAGTCGGTGGACATCTTTTTCATGTCACCGATCAAAGCCAGGGTGCCTCCCCCGATGTGCTCACATCCATCCTCATCCGTAGAGATGGAGGGGAAGCACTGGGTGCCTTCCCAGGCAACATAGCCCTGAGTACCGCCGAAGAAAACACGGGTGCCGATACCGATGGTACGCATCTCGGGATCCTTCAGGAGAGGACTCAGTTCGCCGGAAGTGGAATAGGTGACATTGCGGCAGTTGGGAAGCAGTGTACCCATATAGGTGCGGATCGTCTTGTCAGAGGTGTTAGATACAGCGGAATAGTTCTGATAAGCATTTCTGGGATTGAACATGATACACTGGTTCATATCGGCCAGACGGACATCTCCTTCATAATCCAGACGGGGATAACAGTCAGTACCGTAGCTCTTTGCCTTCAGATGGACATCCTTGCCGGCGATGAGTTCTTCGATGACGTTGGCACCGCCATAGTTCATACCCTGGGTGGTACTCAGTTCGGTAGCGCCAAGGAAACAGTCTACCGCAGCCAGACCTGCATAGCAGGGAACATCATTTAAGGATACCTGGCTCATACGCATCAAAGGCTCGGTATGACCGAAGTTTAAGATGCATCCGCTGGAACACATGGGACCAAAGGTACCGGTGGTAACCACGTCCACCTTCTTGGCGGTCTCGGAGATGCCGGACTCCTTGACGGCGGCAATGACCTCTTCCGCGGTCATGACCACAGCGGTTCCCTGTTTGATCTTTTCGTTGATTTCCTGAACTGTTTTCATCTAAATTTTGCTCCAAGTTTTTATTCGAGTTTTTGGTCCATAAAGTCAAATACCCAGGTCTCTCCCAGGATTTGACAGGCTTCAAAGTCTCCGTTGTCACGAAAACCTACGGATTCATAGCAGTGGCGGGCAGAGGGATTGTTGCGGAAGACTCCCAGAGAGAGTTTTTCAGCTCCAAAACTCTTTGCCTGTTCCTTTGCCAGGTTCAGCATGAGTTTACCGTATCCCTTTCCACGGATAGAGGAGTCCACGATAATAAACCCAAAGCGGATGTGCCTGGGATCCTTGTCGGGACAGCGGAAGATCAGGGAGCCTCTAACGGTGCCTTCCTCATCTTCCATGACATAGGCATGGAAGAAATCGGGACTGCCGATCTCGCCTTTAGGCTCATAGGCCAAAGTGAGGATCTCTGGATCTAAGGGATAAGTAGGATAGCGGTCCGCACTCCACTTACGGAAGACGACTTCATCCTGACACCAGGACAGGATCAAAGAAGCATCCTCAGGGATAAATTCACGCAGTTTCATTATATTCACCGATGACGGGCTTATTCAAAGTTACGAAGAAGGTCCTCCAGGGTGTCACGGCGGCGGATCACACGGATCTCATCGCCCTCTTCACCCGAGATCATGATCTCGCAGGGACGCAGACGGTTGTTGTAGTTGGAACTCATGACATAACCGTAGGCACCGGCGTCATGGACCAGGATAGTATCATCCACTTCCATGGCAGGCAGCATACGATCTTCTGCCAGGATATCACCGGACTCACAGATATTACCTACGACGGTGTAGGGACCCACGGGAGCGTTCTCGCGGACCGGCAGAGTCTCGATCTCATGGTAGGAACCATAGAGCATGGGGCGGATCAGCACATTGAAGCCGATATCCGTGCCGCAGTAGTTGATGATGCCATTGTCCTTCAGTGCGGTAACGGTACCTGCAATGATACAGGATTCAGCAGAGATATAACGGCCGGGCTCGATCTTGAACTTGATGAGCTCTCCGGTAGGAGTCTTATAGGAATTACCAAAGTCACTCATCAGCTTGGTCAGTTTTTCACCAAGAGACTTCAGATCCAGACGCTTCTGGGTCTTGACATCGTAGGGCATACCGAAGCCGCCGCCCAGATCGATGAATTCCAGATCCTTAAAATGAGGAGCCAGAGCCAGAAGAGCACGGACACCCTCCAGGTAGGTCTCTTCCTCCAGAACGAAAGATCCGATGTGCTGGTTTAAGCCGCAAATGGTCAGGTCATATTTTTCACACAGAGCATCCACTTCGTCAAACATATCCGGAAGGATCGCAAACTTGGTGTGATGACCACCGGTAACGACCTTGGCACTGTGTCCTGCACCTACGCCGGAGTTGATACGCAGAGCGACCTTGGTTCCGGGGAAGTTCTTACCATAGCGCTCTAACTGGGAAACGGAGTCGATGGAAAGGGTGATGCCTCTCTCCACGCCAAAGCGCATTTCCTCAGTATCGACGTTATTGGTGATGAACAGGATCTCTTCGGGCTTGAAGCCGGCCTTTTCTTCTACAAAGATCTCACCGGGAGACATGGCATCGGCCCAGAGTCCCTCTTCATGAGCGATCTTCAGAAGGGTCAGATTGCTGTTAGCCTTAACGGAATAGTTAACGGAAAAGTTAGGATAGCTGACAAGATTCTTCATCTCGCGGCAGCGCATACGGAAGATACGCTCATTGTAGATCATGAGCGGGCTGCCATAGGCATTTTTCAGCTGGATAGGGTCAAAACCCTCAAAGAAATTAGGATCTTTCATAGTGGAACCTCAGTTGTTGCAAAAAACACAATAGTAACAATCATTATATCACAAAACCCGCAAAAATGCTCCTTCAAATCCGCGTAAATACAGGAAATGTGCGGATCCAAAGGAGCATTTGGAGTGAATGATCAGATTATAGATCGCGGATGGCGTCCTTCATGGACTTGACATATTCGCCCACAGGAGCGGCAGCTTCTTTACCGTACTTGGCTACCAGACGGATAATGGCGGAACCAACGATGGCACCGTCCGCCTTGGAGGCCATGGCAGCAGCCTGCTCGGGAGTGGAGATACCAAAACCGATAGCACAGGGAACATCGGTGTTTGCCTTGACCATGGCGGCCAGGGCACCGACATCCGTAGTGATCTCACTGCGCACACCCGTAACGCCCAGAGAGGAAACGATGTAGACAAAGCCCTTGGCTTCCTTGGCGATCTTGGCAATGCGGTTTTCGGAGGTAGGTGCGATCAGAGAGACAAAGTCAAGACCATACTGCTCGCAGAGGGGAGCGAATTCTTCTTTCTCCTCGTAGGGGATATCCGGCAGGATCAGGCCGTCCATACCGATCTCACGGCAGGTGGAAAGGAACCTTTCGGTACCGTAGGAATAGACGACGTTAGCATAGGTCATGAAGACCATGGGCGTGGCAACACTCTGACGGATCTCGCGGACCATATCAAAGATCTTATCCGTGGTCACACCATTACTTAAGGCGCGGACGTTGGCTTCCTGGATCACAGGACCCTCAGCGGTGGGATCGGAGAAGGGGATTCCCAGCTCGATCAGATCGGCGCCGTTTTCAGCCATAGCCTTTACGATCTCTTTCGTGGTATCAAGGTCAGGATCGCCGCAGGTGATAAAGGCAATGAATGCCTTACCGTGGTCGAATGCTTTCTTTATATTACTCATATATAAAACCTCAAATTAACTTATATAACGCACCTGGTTTAGTCCGATATATCCTCGCCTCTGTAGCGGGCAATGGCGGCACAGTCCTTGTCACCGCGGCCGGAAACATTGACGACAATGATCTTGTCCTTGCTTAGGGTCGGAGCCATCTTGATGGCCTGGGCAATGGCGTGAGCCGATTCGATGGCGGGAATGATTCCCTCCATGCGGGAGAGATATTCAAAGGCTTCCACTGCCTCGTCATCGGTGATAGCCACATATTCTGCTCTGCCGATGTCGTGGAGCCATGCATGCTCAGGACCGATTCCGGGGTAATCCAGACCGGCGGAGATGGAGTAGACAGGAGCGATCTGACCGTATTCATCCTGGCAGAAGTAGCTCTTCATACCGTGGAAGATTCCTAAGCGGCCGGTGTTCAAAGTAGCGGCGGTCTCGAAAGTGTCGATGCCGCGACCGGCGGCTTCACAGCCGATCAGTCGGACTTCCTTGTCCTCGATAAAGTGATAGAAGGCACCGATGGCATTGGAACCACCACCTACACAGGCCATGACGATGTCCGGAAGGCGGCCTTCCTTTTCCAGCATCTGTTCCTTGATCTCTTTGGAGATGACAGCCTGGAAATCACGGACGATGGTGGGGAAGGGGTGGGGACCCATAACAGAACCTAAGCAGTAGTGGGTGTCATCGATACGGCTGGACCATTCTCTCATGGCCTCGGAGACCGCATCCTTCAAGGTGGCGGTACCGGTGGTGACCGGAACGACCTTGGCACCCATGAGGCGCATCTTGTATACATTTAATGCCTGACGGCGGGTATCCTCTTCGCCCATGAAGACGACACATTCCATACCCATCAGAGCAGCAGCGGTAGCAGTAGCAACGCCATGCTGTCCTGCACCGGTCTCGGCGATCAGACGGGTCTTACCCATCTTCTTGGCAAGCAATGCCTGACCTAAGACGTTGTTGATCTTGTGGGCACCGGTATGGTTCAGGTCTTCGCGCTTCAGGTAGATCTTGGCACCGCCAAGGTCCTTGGTCATCTTCTCCGCATAGTAAAGGCGGCTGGGACGATTCGCATATTCATTGAACAGAGTCTGGAGCTCCTTGTTGAACTCCGGGTCCTTTTTATAATACTCATAGGCTTCTTCCAGTTCGATGACAGCATTCATCAGGGTTTCCGGAATGTACTGTCCGCCGTGGACTCCGAAGCGTCCTTTGGATTCAGGCATGATGTTGTTCTCCTTTTAGGTCTTTATCTGATCGTTCTGACGGCCTTGACGAAGGCTTCCATTTTAATGGGATCCTTTCGTTTGTCGGTCTCGATGGCACTGCTGACATCCACAGCGAAGGGACGAAAGTCCTTCAAGGCGATGGAGACATTGTCAGCGTTCAATCCTCCTGCCAGGAAGAAGGGGCGTTTCACATCCCGGATCAAAGACCAGTCAAAGGTCTCTCCGGTGCCGGTCCCGTTGTCCAGCAGGATATAGTCTGCGGAAGAGGCTTCCGCCTTTTTGGTATCTTCGATGGAGCGGATCTTAAACGCTTTGATCAAAGGCTTATTAGTCAGCTGACGAAGAGAAGCGATATAGTCTTCGTCCTCCGAACCGTGGAGCTGTGCCAGATCGATGATGCCCTGGTTCAGCAAAGAGGCTACATAGTCTGCGGGAGAATCGACGAAGACGCCGACAGCCTTGATGGTGGGATCCAGCAGGCTTTTCAAAGTAGCAGCTGTCAAGGGATCTACGTTGCGGTGGCTCTTTGGCCAGAAGATAAAACCGATAAAATCGGGATGGCAGGCGTTGGCTGCTAAGATATCTACGTCGCGGAACATACCGCAGAGCTTGACAAGGGGAGTGGAGATCTTAGAAGGGCTGGTAAGAGGATTCAGGGTAGTCATACGCGTACTCCTTTCAGTTCATCCAGTTTCTGTTTTTTATCGGAAGCTCTCATCAGGGTCTCACCGATCAGTACGGCATCCGCACCGATGGAGGAAAGAAGGGCTGTATCTTTGGCATCCTTCACACCGCTTTCTGCCACGTAGATGACATCGGCGGGGATCTTTTCTCTGAGCCTTGCGGCATTGGAAAAGTCAACGGTGAAGTCCTTGAGATTACGGTTGTTGACACCGAGGATCTTTGCTCCGGCACTTAAGGCGGAATCGATCTCTGTTTCATCGTGGGTCTCCACCAGAGCATCCAGTCCCAGTTCATCGCAGAGGGACAGATACTTTTGGATCGAAGCGGTATCATGCAGCGCACAGATCAGGAGCACTGCATTGGCACCCATGACCTTGGCCTGATAGACCTGATAGGGATCTACCACAAAATCCTTGCGGAGCATGGGAATGGAAACCTGGGAACGGATCTCGGTAAAGATGCTATCGGAACCCAGGAACCACTTAGGTTCCGTCAGACAGGAGATGGCATCCGCACCGGCGGCTTCATATTCCTTCGCAATGGAAAGGTAGGGGAAGTCCTCCGCAATGATCCCCTTGGAGGGGGAAGCCTTTTTGACCTCACAGATGAAACTAAGGCCGGGCTTTTTCAAAGCAGCGGCAAAGGCAGCACAGGAGGAGAGAGAAGCTGCCTTTGCGTTAACTTTTTCTGCAGCTCTGATCTGCAGAGCAAGCTGCTGCATTTCGTCAAAAGAGATCTTTTTCTGATCTTCTCTGACGCGTTCCTTCGCGTAAGCTGCGATGGTATCTAAAATGGTGGCCATAAATGACCTCCTTGTCATGGTTGATTTGATATCTGATCCGGTCACTCGTCCATGGAGTGGGAAACGGAAATGACTTTTTCCAGGGTTTTTAAAGCAGCACCGGAATCGATGAGCTCAGCAGCCAGCTTGACACCCTCGGCAATGGTCTCGGCCTTACCTGCGACCACAAGACCGGCACCGGCATTGAGCAGAACGGTGTCTCTCTGGGGACCCTTCTTGCCGGAGAGGATATCACGGGTGATCTGAGCGTTCTCTTCGGGAGTACCGCCAACCAGGGCGTCCTTGGAGCAGCGCTCCATTCCGAAGTCCTCGGGAGTGATGGTATAGGTCTTGTACCATCCGTCTCTGAACTCGCAGATCTTGGTGGGTGCACTTAAGGAGATCTCATCCAGCTTGTCCATACCGTAAACGACCATGCCGCGCTTAGCACCCAGAGAGCACATAACCTGTGCCAAGGGCTCTAACAGGTATTCATCATAGACACCCAGAAGCTGCAGCTTGGGGGAAGCGGGGTTGGTCAGAGGGCCAAGGATGTTGAAAACGGTACGGAAGCCAAGTTCCTTACGGATAGCACCGACATATTTCATGGAAGTGTGATACTTCTGTGCGAAGAAGAAGCAGAAGCCTGCCTCATCCAGCATCTTGACAGCCAGTTCAGGACTCTGAGCAATGTTGACGCCCAGTGCTTCCAGACAGTCAGCGGTACCGGACTTGGAGGAAGCAGCGCGATTGCCGTGCTTGGCGATCATCATTCCGGAGGAAGCGATGACCATGGCAGCGGTGGTGGAGATGTTGAAGCTGTGGGCACCGTCTCCGCCGGTACCGACGATCTCCATGACTTCACGATCACCCACATCGACCTTGGTGGCGTGATCTCTCATAGCGGCTGCACAGCCGGAGATCTCAGCGATGGTCTCTGCCTTGGTGCTCTTGGTGGAAAGAGCTGCCAGGAAAGCAGCATTCTGGGTAGGGGTGGTCTCTCCGTTCATGATCTCGTTCATGACGGCATAGGCTTCATTATAGGTGAGGTCATTCTTGGTTACGATCTTTTCGATGGCTTCTTTGATCATGGTGTTTCTCCTTTTAGGTTTGATGTTTTTTGTCATCTGAGTTGTCCGAACTCACGGTCTTCTTCTGTTGGCGGGAGAAGAAACTTCTGACCTGCGGGTCTTTGAAAATCAAAAATCCCCGGCAGAGTCATAAAGTTAACTCTGCCAGGGACGAATATTTCTGATCCGCGGTGCCACCCTGGTTTGCAGCGATGAGGCTGCACACTTGCGAAGTACCAACATACTTCCGGTAACTGACGTATACCTTACGTAAAAGATACTGACAACTAAGACTGTTGCGTTCCCTTTTCCCTCAGCGGCCCATTGTAATGAATCGTTTTCCACCTGCATCGCAGCACCGCAGGCTCTCTGTGGGAGCGTCCTCATTTTTACTTCCGCTTCACTGGTTTACTATATTAAAGTGATTATGACACTTCAAAGCGCTAAAGTCAAGAGGGAAATAGACTGTATTCTGCACATGTCCTCCAAGTACACTGCAATCGACGTCTTTTTTGCCTGCTCTCTTTGTGGTATCATGGATTGGATCGGTGCTCCATTTTGAGGACATTGTGTGAGTCATCCTGTGAGCCCGATCTCTTACGAAAGAACTACATTTATCGGAGTTAATCTATGGATCTGTTTGAATACAACACAAGAGAACTGTCTCAGAAAAAGAGTCCCCTGGCTTATCGAATGAGACCAAGGACCCTGGAGGAATATGAAGGGCAGGAGCAGATCGTCGGTACCGGCACCCTGCTGGAAAGAGCCATCAGGGCGGACCGACTGGGATCGATCCTTCTCTATGGTCCTCCCGGAACCGGAAAGACGACCCTGGCCCATATCATCGCCAACACCACGAAGGCAGCCTATCGGGAACTGAATGCGGTCACTGCCGGAAAAAAGGATATCGAAAACGTGATCAGGGAGGCAACGGAGCTCTTAGGCAGCGACGGTACCCAGACCATTTTGTTCATCGATGAGATCCATCGCTTTACCAAGGCGCAGCAGGATGCACTTTTACCTGCAGTGGAAAAGGGTATCGTCACCCTGATCGGTGCTACCACGGAGAATCCCTATTTTGAGGTCAACAAGGCACTGCTTTCCCGTTCCCGCATCTTCCAGCTCCAGTCACTGAACCGTGAGAATATCATGAAGCTCATGAAACGGGCCATTGAGGACAAGGAGCGAGGCCTGGGAGAGATGAATGTTCAGATCACGGAAGAGGCACTGAATTTCCTGGCCGATATGGCAGGCGGTGATGCCAGATCCGCATTAAATGCCCTGGAGATCGGTGCCATGACCACGACGCCCAATGAAAAGGGAGAGATCGTTATCGATCTGGAGGTGGCCCAGTCCAGCATTCAGAAGAAAGCATTCCGCTATGATAAGGACGGGGATGAACATTACAACATCCTTTCTGCTTTCCAGAAATCTATCCGCGGTTCCGACCCGGACGCTTCGATCTACTACCTTGCCTGTCTGATCGAGGGAGGAGACCTGGAAAGTATCTGCCGAAGGTTGATGGTCATTGCTTCCGAAGATATCGGCATGGCCTATCCCAATGCTATCGTCATCGTCAAGGCCTGCTGCGACGCAGCGTTGCAAGTAGGCTTTCCGGAGGCAAGGATCAACCTGGCCCAGGCGGTATTGACCCTGGCAACGGCACCTAAATCCAACTCTGCAGATGCCGCCATCGGGGCAGCGCTGCATGATCTGGAGACAAAGGAGATCGGAGCCATCCCTGCCCATCTTCGAGATACTCATTATGCCAGCGCTTCCAAACTGGGAGCCGGTATCGGTTATAAATATCCTCATGCTTATCCCAATCACTATGTAAAGCAGGAATATATGCCTGAAGGACTTCGTGGTACCACCTATTATCATCCCGGTGATAATAAGACGGAGCGGGCCATCGATGACTATCTGAAGCGCCTGAAGGGGCAATGATCCCTTGGGAGCGTCAACAGAAAAAGATATTCTGTTGGTGAATCAGATGGCGGATCCGAAAGATTATTGAACATGCACAAAATGAGCGAAAACATTTTAGTCAGTAGTGGAATAGTCGAGCGGCGAAGTTCGGAGTAAACTGTCTTCAAAACAAATCCTGAAACCCTTATGAAGACATATGGTAAGGCTGTTCGGGAGAAAAATGTAGGAGGTAAACTACTATGACAGGTATTGCTTTGATCATTGCTTTTGTGATCGCCGTCGTTCTTATGATCGTCCTGATCTCTAAGTTCAAAGTACATCCGTTTCTTTCCATCATGGGCGTTTCTCTGCTGCTGGCTCTGGTATCTGATATTGCTCTGGCAGATATCCCCGGAACCATCGGTGCAGGATTCTCCGGTACCTTCAGTTCTATCGGTATCGTTATTATCCTGGGTGCTCTGATCGGAACCATCCTCGAGAAGACCGGTGCAGCGCTGAAGCTGGCTGATCTGGTCATCAAGCTGGTTGGACAGAAGAATCCCGAGCTTGCGATCGAGCTCATGGGCTGGGTCGTTTCCATCCCCGTTTTCTGTGATTCCGGTTTCGTTATCCTGAACCCCATCCGTAAATCTCTGGTAAAGCGTACCGGTACTTCCAGCGTTGCTATGACGGTAGCGCTGTCCGCTGGTCTGTACATCTCCCACGTATTTATTCCCCCGACCCCCGGTCCTATCGCTGCTGCACAGACCCTGGGCGCCGGCGATTATCTGCTGCTGGTCATGGGCTTTGGTGCTCTTTGCTCCATCCTGCCTCTGATCGCTGGTCTGATCTTTGCTAAGTTCATCGGTAAGAAGGTCAAGTCCGCAGACGAGATCACCGATGCTAAGGAAACTGTTAAGACCTATGAAGAGCTCATTGCTGAGTACGGCAAGCTGCCCAATGGCTTCAATGCACTGGCTCCTCTGTGCCTGCCCATCATCTTCATGGCTCTGGCTACTGTTTCTTCCATGGCTGGCTGGACCGGTTTCATCGCTGGTCTTCTGAAGTTCCTCGGAACTCCCATCATCGCTCTGACCGTTGGTACCATCGCTGCTGTTATCCAGCTTGTTACCGCTAAGAAGATCAAGGAATTCTATGAGATTACCAATGATACGCTGAAGACCGTTGGTCCTATCCTGTTCGTTACCGCTGCAGGTGGTGTTCTGGGTAAGGTCATCGCTACTTCTTCCATGGTTGCCTATATCTCCGAAGGCGCTGATGTCCTTAAGGTCATCGGTATCTTCTTCCCCTTCCTGCTGGCTGCTATCCTCAAGTCCGCTCAGGGTTCCTCTACCGTTGCTATCACCACGACAGCAGGTATCGTAGCTCCTCTGCTTGGCACTCTTGGATTCACCTCTCCCGCAGGTATCGCTCTGGTCGTTATGGCAATCGGTGCCGGCGCTATGACCGTATCCCATGCAAATGACTCCTACTTCTGGGTTGTTACCAACTTTGGTGACATGAAGCCGGATCAGGGATACAAGACGCAGACTCTGCTGACTCTGGTCCTTGGACTTTCCTCCATGGTCGGAATCTTCATCCTGTCTCTGTTCATCCACTGATCGATGATGATATGATCAGCAAAGCAATATGCTTGTGAGCTGAAAACAAGGGCCGCTCTTTCAAGCGGCCCTTCTGTTTATCTTTTATAAAAAGGAGCGATCCAAATGAATACTTCTCTTCGTGCCCATGCGGATGCCATTGTCAAGGGTGCCATTGCTGCGGTCCAGCCCGATGAAGCGGTAGCCCGTGCATTAAACGGCCATGAGTTCCCCGGACGCATTTTCCTGGTCTCTGCAGGTAAGGCTGCATGGCAGATGGCAAAAGCTGCCAGCAATGTATTAGGTGATAAGATCGAAAAGGGTGTCGTATGCACCAAGTACGATCATGTTATGGGAGAGATCCCGCATATCGATTGCTATGAGGGCGGCCATCCTGTTCCGGACGAGAATTCCTTCAAGGCAACCCAGGCAGCTCTGGAACTGGTGGATGTGTTGGAACCTACAGATACGGTCCTGTTCCTTCTTTCCGGTGGTGGATCTGCACTCTTTGAGAAGCCTCTGATCCCCGGAGAAGAGCTGCAGGATATTACCTCTCAGCTTCTGGCCTGCGGTGCTGACATTGTCGAGATCAACACCATCCGTAAGAGACTGTCCGCTGTTAAGGGTGGACGCTTTGCTGAGATCTGCAAGCCCGCTCAGGTCTTTTCCATCGTGCTTTCCGATATCCTGGGAGATCCTCTGGATATGATCGCATCCGGTCCCGCCGTTCCGGATGGAACTACCTGTGAAGAGGCTGTCGCTATTGCGAAAAAGTATTCGCTGAAGCTTTCTGAGAAGGCAACACAGCTTCTTTCTGAGGAGACCCCCAAGAAACTGGATAACGTCACCACTTTGATCAACGGATCTGTCCGCGAGCTGGCAGCTGCCGCTTCCAGGATCTGTGAAGAACTGGGATATGAGCCCATCCTTCTGACGGATCAGCTCTGCTGTCAGGCAAAGGAAGCAGGAAGCTTCCTTGCATCTGTCCTGAAGACGCATGCAAACGATAAAAAGCCCATGGCCTTTCTGGCTGGCGGAGAGACCATCGTCAAACTGACCGGACATGGTAAGGGCGGACGCAATCAGGAACTGGCTCTGGCAGCCGCAGTCGGTATTGCCGGCATGGATGCTGCTGTCTTTTCCGTAGGCTCCGATGGAACCGATGGTCCCACCGATGCCGCCGGCGGTTACGTGGATGGGGATACCCTTTCCGAACTGAAGGCAGCAGGATTGAGTGTGGATGCAGTGCTGGCTGACAATGACGCATACCATGCACTTTTAAAGACCGGCGGACTGATCTTTACCGGTCCTACCGGAACCAACGTCAACGATATCGCTGTGGCATTGATCCGCTGATAAAGACTGATCGAAAACTTGGTATTGAAAAGCGAGTAGACAGATACTATAATTTTTCTTGACGATCTGGAATGTTCGACAACCTGTTTTATTTGGACCGACACCCTTGATTTGGGAGTCCCTTATGAGCCGGCTTGATGTCAGGCCCCAAGCTAATTCCGCAGCGTGTTCACCGACTGTCAAAGGCAGTGAATGGGCCGGCAGGGGAAGGCAGATAGCGGACTGCGGACACCCACCTGGCTTTCGCCGGGAGCCAAAGGGCGGGAACGGCATTTTGGAAAGTCTTTTGAAAGCAACAAAAAGGCGACTCTCCATAAGGAGAATCGCCTTTTTTCAATTTTGACTGATCGATCAGCCAAGCAGTTTGTAGAGCAGCTGGTACAGAGTTGCAGCCTCTTCGGGCTCCAGGTTGACACACTGGGAAAGCTTCTGGGGAATCTCGACAACGTCGTCACGCAGTGCCATGCCGGCATCGGTAATGGTAACGATCAGAAGTCTTTCGTCCTGCCTGGAACGCTCACGGGTGACATACCCCTTCTTTTCCAGACCCTTCAGAAGAGGAGTCAGGGTACCACTGTCAAGGTAGAGCTTCTTTCCAAGTTCGGATACATTGATCTGTTTCTCTTCCCAGAGAACCATCAGGGTAATATACTGTGTATAGGTCAGATCCAGTTCGCTGAGGAAGGGATGATACAGTTTGACTACACCTCTTGCAGCAGCGTATAAAGGAAAACAAAGCTGATTTTCCAGTTTCAGAGCATCGTACTTATCCATGAATAAGCCTCCTGAAATAGTAAATGAACCTGTATATTCTACTCTATATGGGCTGGAAATGCAAGGAAAGTCAGCACTCTTTTAACATGGACAGAGGTTGCTTAAGCTTCCTGATAAGCCTTGCGGACAGCAATGGCCAGCTGATCGGCACAGGAGGTGGGACGACGTCCGCAGGTGTTTCCCTTCAGATACTCTTCGATCTTCTCTACGGTCCAGCCATCCACTAACTTGCTGATAGCCTTCAGGTTGCCGTTGCAGCCACCGTAGAAAGAAATGTTGGTGATCACGTTATCGTTGATGTCAAAAGTAATGTTCTGAGAGCAGACATTCTCGGTATTATAAGTGTAAGTCATTACAGGATCTCCTCCACTTTCTTCTTCAGATCATCCATGGAGTTGGTGGGCTCGAAACGAGCAACGATATTACCTTCGCGGTCTACCAGGAACTTGGTGAAGTTCCACTTGATGTTGCCGTTGTTTTTGAAGTCCTTGTCCATCTTCTTAGCGATGCCGTTCATCATCATAGCCTGCATACCTTTGCCGAAGCCCTCGAAGGTGGTGTTGGTGGTCAGGTACTTGTACAGGGGAGAAGCGTTCTCACCGTTGACATCGATCTTGGTGAACTGGGGGAAGGTGATGCCGTAGCGGCCGGTGCAGAAGGAGTGGATCTCCTCATCGGATCCGGGGGCCTGTCCGCCGAACTGGTTGCAGGGGAAGTCCAGGATCTCCAGACCATCCTTCTGATGCAGATCGTACAGGTCCTGCAGCTCATCGTACTGGGGAGTGAAGCCGCAGCCGGTAGCGGTATTGACGATAAGAAGGACCTTACCCTGGTAATCTGCCATGGATACTTCGGTGCCTTCCTGAGTGGTAATGGTAAAATCATAAATGCTCATGAGAGAATCTCCTGTTATCTTTAATGGAATGCATAAAACATTTGATACAATTGAATTATATCCAATGCAAATAAAAAAGTCAACCGCACCAAGCAGAAAAGTATCGAAGGAAATGCTCGCTTTTTTACCTATCTTCCTATATAATGAGCGGGATATAGATTATCTCTATAACTCAGTAAGACTTTTGGAGGCTTCCATGACCATACAGCAGATCCGTTATGCGATCACCATTACCGACGAAGGTTCCTTGAATAAAGCAGCTCAGGTGCTCTTTGTTTCCCAGCCTTCTTTGACCAGCTCCATGCAGGAACTGGAAAAGGAACTGGGTATCACCATCTTTAACCGAGGCGGACGAGGTGTCACGCTGACCTCGGACGGAGCGGAATTCATCCTGAAGGCCAGAGGTCTTCTGATGCAATATGAGCAGCTGGCTGAGACCTATGCCGATGGTACCAAGGTAAAGAAAAAGTTCGGTGTCAGTACCCAGCACTATTCCTTTGCGGTCAAGAGCTTCGCTGAGATGGTCAAGCAGTTCGGTACCGATGAGTACGATCTGGCCATCCGTGAGAGCCGTACCCGTGAGGTCATCGACGATGTCATTACCTCCCGCAGTGAGATCGGTATCCTTTATCTCAGTGATTTTAACCGCAAGGCGATCCAGAAGATCCTTCACGAGAACAATCTGAAATTCTATAAGATCGTGGACTGTGAGGCCTGCGTATATCTTTGGAAGGAACACCCGCTGGCACAGCTGAAGAGTATCTCTCTGGAGCAGCTGAAGGACTATCCCTGTCTTTCCTTTGAGCAGGGTGCCGGTGCCTCCTTCTACTTTGCAGAGGAGCTCATGAGTACCGAGGAGTATTCCAAGGCCATCAAGGTCAATGACCGAGCTACGGTCCTGAATCTGATGGTCGCTCTGAACGGTTACACCCTTTGCTCCGGTATCATCTGCGAGGAACTGAACGGTTCCGATTATGTGGCGATCCCTCTGGAAGCCGATGAGGAGATCATGGGCGGTACCATGGAGATCGGCTACATCATCAAGCGCAACATGATCTTAAGTAAGATGGGAGACCGGTATATCTCGGAGATCAGAAACTATCTGCGCAGCGAACTGAGCGTGTAATTTACTATGTCCGCTGAAATAATCCGGGGTTATTTGTGGCAAATAGTCCCATTGGAGTATGGCGTGATTCTTTAAAGGTATGATATAATATCGAAGTCATGAGGGAAGAAGCTCTGAGAAAGGTTGAGTCTCATGAGCGGACAGACCGGAAGAGAGATCTTGAAGGTCAGAAGATCCCTGTGAAATATAAGGACGAAAGAGGAAGAAAAAATGAAGAAGATTCTTTGCATGATCATGGTCCTTTGCATGGCACTGTCTCTGTGTGCTTGTAAGGATACCGCAACCGAAAAGCTGAAGGCTGACATTCTCGGAACCTGGACTACCCCCAGCTACTTCACCACAGAGGAAGCTGAAAAGCTCCTGCAGGATTTCGGCTTCTACGAGGAAGAGTATGCATTCACCGACATCACCAAGCTGCAGTGGGTTGATCAGGTCACCTTTACCGCAGATGGCAAGTATGTCATGGAATACGATGCAGCTAAGACCGGCGCAGAACTCACCGCTTTCCTGGATGGCATGATGTCTGACATCTACGCTAACCTTGACAGCATGGAAGATATCTACGGCGTAACCTCCGCAGATTTCGAGTCCGAGGAAGCGTTCAAGGAAGCTTATGCAGTTGACCTGTTTGACGAAGTAAGCTACGATGCATTCATCAAGGCTATAAGTCGGAGGCCAAGC
>JAZUIK010000137.1:0-4145 GCA_045642205.1 Bianqueaceae bacterium | reverse complement strand
AATGCGCCGAAGTTTCCGCCCACAGCGGTGTTCATTCTATAAACGCTCTGAGAACCGATCTGGACAGGGCTGTCCTCGCAAAGAGCGGAAACAGCATTGATCAGATGAGCCTCGGGAAGATACTGAACGAACTCGACCTCGGAGGGATCGTACTTCTTCAGTGCTTCCTGGGTTCCTTTTACAACAGCTGCACCCCACTCAGGAATGGGAGCCAGACGATTTACGCCGCCGAATTCTACCGGAACGTCAAAGCGCTTCAGGTTCAGAAGAATATGTTTCATTTGTTTTCTCCTTATTCCATTTCAGACCCTATATAGCATAGGGTCTGAAAACGGATCATTCTCTTAATGTTTCTCAGTGCTTGTAACCGAAGTTAGCGTCACCGGTGCGATGACCGTATGCATCCATACCGTCCTGCTCTGCATCCTTCATGCAAAGATGGACAGCAGCCTTCTTGAAGGTCAGAGGCAGTGCCAGGATGTTGGGGTTGGGTCCAACATACTTCTTCATAGCATCTTCCAGAGCCTCTTCGTAGGTAGCACGGGTCTTCAGGCCCATTCCACGAGCATAACCGGGCTGCTCAGCACCGACAATGTAGATAGCGCTGGTATTCATCTCAGCAATGTGTCCGCAGCTCATCATGGAGAAACCATGGAAGGGATGGAATGCATTGGTGAAACGATACTGACGGATCCACTCCTCGTTGGTAGCGAAGTACTCGCCATAGCGATCCATATCGGGAAGGGTATTCATATGATCCTGCTGGAACATCTCGTAGGTCTTACGGAGATAAGGCCACAGCTCATCATGGAAATATCCGTTACAGGTGGAAGCACAGATGATAACACACTTATCGCTCAGGACTCTCTTGAAACGAAGGATCTGAGCAGACAGAGCCTGCATCATCATGATGGGGTTGGTGCCCATGCCATCACCGTAGTGGAACTTCTGGGGCATACCGAAGACGAGGACATCGTACTTTTTCTCAGCCCAGTGAACGTAGGTACGCTTGTCAGCCAGCTCCCAGCTGATGGGCATCATTTCCTTAGCATAACCGCTGTAGATAGCGATCTGACGGGAGGAGGTATCCAGGACTGCATCGCAGCAGAAGAAGGGATGACCCATGCACTCCTCCATTCTCATGGAGATCTCGTCGAACTTGTTTCTCATCAGAGAACCGCCGTTAACAGGAGTGAAGTCATCACGATGCATGACGGAGGGAACATGATGGGAAGCGATACTTCTCCAGTTAGAGATACCGGTAGCGGAATGCTTGTAACCACCGGAGTATCCGCCGTAGGGGTTACCCTGAACATGACCGATCAGGATCGGGATATCACAGTCATAGACATACTTGTTCATGAAGACCGGGTCTCCGCGCTTGGTCAGACCAAGGTCGATCATATGATCGGGATCCTCAGAGTCATGAGAGGTCATCTGACCGCAGGGATAGAAGGAATTGAAGATCTCATCGCCAAAGATAGCTCTGTAATCTTCCTTCTTTGCGCGGGGATGCAGACCGTTGGAAACGATGAACATGATGTTCTGATGCTGGATGCCTGCAGCGTAGAGCTCCTCCAGGATGTACTTGATGGAAAGCTTACGATGGCTGGTAGCCTGCTCACCACCCTTAACACGATCCGGAACAACGAAGACAACCGTCTGCTCAGAGGCAGGCTTGCCATCCTCTTCTCCTCCCTTAACGATCTGGGTCAGGTTAGGCATACCGATGGGGTTAGCCAGAGACTCTTTGTAAGCAGCTTCCAGATTCTCAAAAGGAATAAACGCGGGATCAGCAACGGTTTCACCGGGAATAAATACATCGGTAGAATCCGGCAGGTTAGCACCCATGGTGCCCTGACCATATTCAAACTCAAAATGCTTCATTTTGTATCTCCTTAAAACTTACGTTTTCACAGATAATGATATGTCCTGTTGAATGCACATATCTTCTCAAATTATATTTCGCTCGTTCTTTCCAAACAAGCATATTCTAATGAAATGTCATCGTTTTTGACATTGCGAAGCACCGGCAAAAACGATCATTTCATTAGATTCCAGCTTTTTTATAGCGCTCTGCCATCTGCTCCAGGGTGATCTTCTCAACATCCTGTGCATGACCATAGCTGCCGAACTTAACGATCAGGGGAGCCAGGGCTTCCTTGACACCATTCTCGATAGCGCGGTTCAGAGTCTCTACGTCCTCATCGATGTAGGTTCCATACATAACGGAAGGCATAATGGGGGTGATGAAAGCACGAGGATCGAACTCTGCCTTCTTAGCTTCCAGCAGTTCATAAACAGGACCGATGGAATTGGAAGTGCGCAGTTCAGGTCTCTTCAGGAACAGTTCCTTCATGTTGCGGGTAACAGCCAGACGAAGGTCGGTGTCGACATTGATCTTGTTGATACCGCAGCTGGTAACGTCGATCAGCTGGTCAACGCTGATACCATAGGTGTTGGTCAGCTCGCCGCCCATAGCGTTGATTGCGTTAACGATGTACATGGGAACGGTGGAAGAACCATGGCTTACCAGGAATCCATCCACATGCTCATGCAGCATGCACTCCTTGATAGCATAAACGATCTCCTTACGAAGCTTTGCGTTCTTACCCTTGTTAGCACCATGCTGGGTTCCGTAGGAAATAGCCAGAGCATCACATCCGGTCTTCTTGAAGAAGTCGATAGCCTGCAGGGGATTGGTGTAGGTGCTGGTCTCAGCAGCAACATCATCCTCAACACCGGCCAGAACACCCAACTCACCTTCAACGCTAACACCCAGAGGATGAGCATACTTAACGACCTCACGGGTCAGCTCCAGGTTATCCTCATAGGGAAGAGAGCTTCCGTCGATCATAACAGAAGTGTAACCGCCCTTGATAGCTGCTACGACACTGTCAAAGTTCTTGCCGTGGTCCAGATGGATAACAACAGGAATGTCGCTCTCTTCGCCGTACTTCTTAACAGCATCAGCGATGTTCTTTGCACCGGCAACCTTGTCATCCAGAGTGGAATTCTTGAAATCGGTACGTCCGCCCATAAATCCGTTTGCAAGATCAGCGCCCTGCAGCAGAGCTGCGGAACGAAGAGTCTCATGGATCTCGATGGCTGCCTTTACCTGGCAGACAGCGTTGACATTAAAAGCACCCTGCGCGTACTTATTCTTGTCTGCAGCCGCAAGGACTGCTCTCATAGGAACTAACATGGTAGTATCCCCTTTCTTATATATCTTATTGATTCAATAGATTACTGTATAATTGTGGTCTACCACAGGAGTTCACTTCAGTGAACTCCGAACTTTAACTGATCTTTGATCAGTTAAAGTTTATCATCTTTCCGATCTCTGCACCAAGCAGCGGGCGGCACCATTCCTTGAAGGCTTCGGTGACACCATTGCCTGCTTCGTTGATGTACTCATCAGGCATCTTGCGCTCGAACATCATGACCTGATCGATATCGACCAGGAAAGGCTCTATGACATAAGGATCGGTGGAGACACGCTTGAAGGCTACCATCTTACCGGTGGTTCCCTTAAGGACTTCACGGCATGCGATCTCTCCGGCCAGCTGTGCTTCCTGTCTGTCGACAGGGCTCTGATAACCGATGGAGCAGCGGCCAAGAAGACCGGGCTTCTCTCCTCTTGCCTTGTATCCCAGTCTCTGGATGACCAGGTTGGCCAGGTGAGAAGCGACATCTCCGTAGTAGGTTGCACGACCAACCTTGAAGATAGGCTTAACGATGGGCTTACCTTCTGCATCATGCAGACCTTCGGAAGCGACAACGACGATACCCTTCTTCTTTTTCAGAAGCTCTTCGATATCTGCGATGAACTTATCCTCATCAAAGTCTCTCTCGGGAAGGTAGATCAGATCGGGACCGTCGCCGCCCTGGTCAGCTGCCAAAGCACTGGCTGCGGTGATCCAGCCGGCATTACGTCCGGATGCTTCCAGAACGACTACATGGATAGCAAGCCCCTTAACGTCTGCTACCAGTTCAGCGGTGGACTGTGCCATATACAGCGCAGCACTGCCGAATCCGGGGCTATGATCTGTAATAGCGATATCGTTATCCATGGTCTTGGGAATACCCATAACAGACACATCCACACCGGCTGCGGTGCAAGCCTGATACAGCTTACCGCAGGT
>JAZUIK010000136.1:0-4808 GCA_045642205.1 Bianqueaceae bacterium | reverse complement strand
AATGGCCCGCTTGTGCTTTAGCCCTTGGTACCTCCACGAGAGACTCCTTCCATGATCTTATTTCTAAAGACCAGGAACAGAATGATCAGCGGAACGGAGATGACCACAACGGCTGCCATCATGGCGGGGACATTCTCACGTCCAAAGCCGTTCTCACGGATCTCCTGGATACCGTTGGAAACAAGGAAATAGTTAGCATCATCCGTGATCAGTCTGGGCCACACATAGGAGTTCCAGCACTCGATGACTTTCAGGATGATGATGGTAATGATCGTAGGTTTGCAGATGGGCATCATGACCTTCCAGAGATACTTCCAGTCAGAGGTGCCATCCACCTTGGCCGCATAGTACAGTTCATCCGGAACCTGAGCGAAGTTTTCTCTCAGCAGATAGATGTAGAATACGGAGGTCACCGAAGGAAGGATCAGACCCATGAAGGTATTGCGCATATTCCAGTCGGTGATGGTAACAAAATTTGTAATGACCACCAGCTCTGTAGGGATCATCATAAGGGCAAGAAAGATTCCGAATACCAGATCTCTTCCGGGGAAATTCAGTCTTGCAAAGGCATAGGCTGCCGGAATGATGACCACTAACATCAGGGCTGTGGTCGCCACCGTAAAGATCAGGGTGTTCAGGAAATATTTTGCCAGGGGAACTGCCGTAAAGGCATCCACATAGTTGGCAAGGGTCGGTGCCAGAGTAAAGAATTTGGGAATATACTCTGCGTTATAGGCACTGTAGCTCTTCACGGAGGAAAGGATCATCCAGTAGAAGGGGAACAATACCATGATGCCCCAGACACCCAGGAAAAGATAGATCAGGATCTTTCCAATGAGTTTTCTGGTCTTCGCAGCCTTTTCCAGGCGCTGAATATCCATATGTTCAGACATCTTTTCCACCTCCTTAATAGTATACGTTCTTCTTGCTCACCTGCAGGTTGATACAGGTAATGGTCAGAACGATGGCAAAAAGGATGATGGCGGCTCCGGATGCGAAGGAAGGATATCCGCCGCTGTCTCCGTAGAGCATATCGTAGATATAACCTACGATGGTGTTCATCTCGGCAGCATTCAGATTGGTACCGAACAGAGCGACCGCATCGGAATATGCCTTAAATGCACCGATGAAACCGGTGATGATCAGGTAATAGATCGTCGGGGAGATCATGGGAAGGGTGATCTTCATAAAGATCCTTCCCTTGGATGTTCCATCGATACGGGCTGCATTGTAATAATCCTGATTGACACTGGCAAGAGCTGAGGTCAAAAGAAGGATCTTAAAGGGCATAACGATCCAGATGGTATAAAAGCAAAGAACAAACATCTTTGCCCAGTAGGGACCATCGATAAAGTCGACGGACTCTCCTCCGAACCAGTGGATCAGAAGATTCACCAGACCATCGGAATACGCCGTCTTCTTAAACAGGATCATAAATACCAGACCGACTGCCAGGGTGTTAGTGACATAAGGCAGGAAATAGACCGTCTGGAACAGATTGCGGAGTTTCTCGATAGAACTCAGCGCATAGGAGATCAACAATGCGATACCGGTAGAAAGCGGTACCGTAATGATGACCAGGATAAAGGTGTTCTTCACTGCCTGCATAAAGTAGGGATCGTGAAGGACATAAGAATAGTTATACAGACCTACTCCAAAGAAGGACTGGGATGCAGAATTGTATCCCTCTTCAAAGGAATAGACGAATACGTCCACCAGAGGATACACCATGAAGCATCCCAGGAACGCAATGGCCGGCAGGAGATACAGCCAGCCCTTCAGTCCTTTTGTTTTCATGATCTCTCCTTATTCAGACTTTCTGTCCAGACGTTCTTCGGTCTCTTTGTCGAAGATAAAGACCTTGTGAGGCTTCAAGGAGAAGCTGACAGTCTCTTTCTCTTCGATCTTATAATCACTGCTGATAATAGAGCGGATCGTTACATTCTGGGAATTCTCATGGGTAGATACCACACTGACATCACGGCCCATGACTTCGATACCGGACAGTTTGCAGACGAGAGGTCCATTCTCATCGGGAATAAAGCCCTCGGGACGGATACCGACGACGACCTCGCGGTCGGAAATGCCTGCTGCATCCATGACCTCTGTTCCGCCGATCAGGAGCTTGCCATCCTTTACCTCACCGTTAAAGACGTTGATGGGAGGCGTTCCCAGGAACTTGGCAACAAAGAGGTTTTCCGGCTGATCGTAGACACTCTGAGGTTTTCCGATCTGCTGGACTACGCCGGCCTTCATAACAACGATCATATCGGAGATGCTCATAGCCTCTTCCTGATCATGGGTTACGAAAACAGTGGTAATACCGGTCTCTCTCTGGATACGGCGGATCTCTTCACGGGTCTGCAGACGCAGTCTTGCATCCAAATTGGAAAGAGGCTCATCCAGAAGCAGCACCTTAGGCATCTTGACCAGAGCCCGGGCAATAGCGACACGCTGCTGCTGACCACCGGAAAGTTCCTTGGGCTTTCTGTCCATGAGTTGATCGATCTGGACCAGCTTGGCAGCCTCTAAAGCTCTTTCCTGCATCTCTGCCTTAGAGAGTTTCTGTGCTCCCTTCAGGTTTTCCAAAGGGAACATGATGTTCTGTCTGACGGTCAGATGGGGATACAGGGCATAAGCCTGGAATACCATGCCGACACCACGGTTCTCGGGAGGAAGCTTAGTCACATCATCCTCTCCAAAGTAGATCTTTCCTTCTGTAGGATCCAGAAGGCCGCAGATCATATTTAAGGTAGTACTCTTTCCACAGCCGGAGGGACCAAGCAGTCCCACCAGCTTCCCGTCCGGGATCTCAAAATCCAAATTATCGACCGCAACGAATTCATTGGGATCCTTGCGATTGCGAGAGGGAAACCTTTTTGTCAGGTGTTCAAGCACGATCTTCATAACAATTCCTCCAAATCAGTCTCTTATGTATTACTCCAGGAAATCCTTCAGCTTCTTGGAACGGGAAGGATGACGCAGCTTGCGCAGTGCCTTCGCCTCGATCTGACGGATACGCTCACGGGTAACACCAAACTGAGAACCGACCTCTTCCAGAGTGCGGGCACGTCCGTCATCCAGTCCGAAACGGAGTCTGAGGACCTGCTGCTCTCTGTCAGTCAGGGTTCCGAGAACCTCGGAGAGCTGTTCTCTTAAGAGACTCTGTGCGGCAGCATCCGCGGGTACCATCATCTCGGTATCCGGGATGAAATCGCCAAGATGGGAATCTTCCTCCTCACCGATAGGAGTTTCCAGAGAAACGGGCTCCTGTGCGATCTTCATGATCTCACGGACCTTGGTTACCGGGATACCCATAGCTTCAGCGACTTCCTCGGGAGTAGCCTCACGGCCGTTGTCCTGCAGGAGCTGACGCTGGATACGAGCCAGCTTGTTAATGGTCTCTACCATATGGACAGGAATACGGATGGTTCTTGCCTGATCTGCAATCGCACGGGTGATAGCCTGACGGATCCACCAGGTTGCATAGGTACTGAACTTGTATCCCTTACGATAATCAAACTTTTCAACGGCCTTGATCAGACCAAGGTTACCCTCCTGGATCAGATCCAGGAATTGCATGCCACGTCCTACATAGCGCTTCGCAATGGAAACGACCAGACGGAGGTTTGCCTCAGCCAGCTTCTTCTTCGCTGCCTGATCGCCGGTCTCCATGCGCTGTGCCAGTTCGACCTCTTCGTCTGCGGTCAGAAGCGGAACCTTACCGATCTCCTTCAGATACATACGGACGGGGTCATCGATACGGATGCTCTCAGGAATGGAAAGGTCGGAATCCAGCTTATCGTCTCCGCCCTCTTCGATGAATCCGATGACATCGACACCGCTGGCCTCCAGCACATCGTAGACCTTCTCGATATCTTCAGGCTGCAGAGGCAGATCACCAAAGGCATCCACGACCTCCTGGTACTCCAAAACGTTCTTCTTTTTCTGTGCATTGTCCAGAAGTTCCTTCATCTTCTCCTGATACTTCTGAGCCAGTTCGGGAGACATCTTCTCCACATGTTCCTGGGTGATCACAGCGGCATCCAGTTCAGCCACAGCACTCTCAGCAGCAGCGATCTCGTCTGCTACGCTGTCATCCACCATCATATCGTCCACGGAATCATCCGTCACGGCGTACTCATCCACCGCACTTACCTCTGCGGCAGCCACATCCTCCAATGCGTTTTCCGTAGCTTCCAGTACTTCTTTTTCAAGCTCTAAGTTGTCCATTACGTTTTCCTCCCAATGGTTATCGTTAGATTTCTTATAATACGATCTGAATGGATGCGATCTGCTTCTGCAGCTTCACCCCGGTCATAATGGCCTGTGGGTCATCAGCATTTGCCATGATCGTTTCTACTCTTCTTTGTTTCAGGGCTCTTAGGTTCTGCGTCAGGAACTTAGATAGTTCCAGATGATCCTCGGGTACCTGATATTCTCTGATCCTTGAGACCTTCTCCTGATCTTCCACCTTATCAAAGAGGCTGATCAGATCCGCGATCCTGGGTTCTTCACCTCGATTTAGTTTATCCAGCACATAGCTTGCTGCTTCGTGGTGGAAGCTGTCTGTTTCCGGGAAGTCCTCCATGGCTAAGTAAGATCTCACATAGCGGTATACATCGGGCCTTGCGATCAAAGCCGCCAACAGGGTACTTGCCGCATCACCGCGTTCTTCCATGATCTCTTTAGAACGCATGCGATTTTGATTTCTCGCGGATGCACTTTCAAGTAAACCGGTGGTCCTTCGGATCTCTTCTACCTCGGCCTTGAGCTTTCCGGGATCCAGCTTCATCTTTTCGGCCATA
>JAZUIK010000135.1:0-9032 GCA_045642205.1 Bianqueaceae bacterium | reverse complement strand
ACAGCACTGAAAAAAGAAAGTGTCCGTATGGTCAGACCCTCCATGCTGTTGGCTCTGGGAGCCCTTGGAACTGAAGCAGCCAGAGACTATCTCGAGGACTATACCGTCATGGAGGCGAAAGATCCTTCGGAGGTCAAGCATGTACAGGAGGAGAAGGAAGCCCTTCGTAAAGCCCTGAAACAGCTTCGTCGATCTGAAGATAGTGAGATCCCTGTTTTTACAGGAATGGACGGGATCAAAGGATTGAAGGTCGAGCTGAGGACGGAAAGAGGTTTCGAAGAGGTACTGGCAGAGGAAATAAAGGAAAAACGTGCGGGCAGGATCCTTTTGGTGAGACCGGGAGCTGTCAGTGTGGAAGAAACGACATTGGAGCAACTCCGGAAGGTCCGCAGTTATAAGGAATGGCTGATCCCCATGGGAACCATTCGTGTGGAGAAGGATACACCTATCGTCAGGATCCTGGGAGACAGACTGACCATGCTGCTGAAGGCATTACATAAAGGGAGTAGTCATTTCCGTTTTCGCATCGAGTCAGTGGAAAATACTGCGGAGGATATGCTGGAGAAGCAGAGTGGCAGAAAATATAGCCGCTCGGAAGCAGTTTCTACATTGGCGAATGCACTGGAAGAGGCATACCCCGACCTGTTGGAGAATGCCCCGGGAGATTATGTCTGTGAGCTTCGATTAAGAAAGCTTCCTAAAGCCGGTTCCTATGTATCCTATCTGAAATTGTTCACGATAGTCGATGAAAGATACGCTTACAGAAAGCAGAGTATTGCAGCATCGATCCATCCTGCGGGAGCAGCAGGACTTGTACAGATGGCAAAGCCGTTTGTCAAGGAAAAGGCCATCGTCATGGATCCGTGCTGCGGCAGCGGTACGCTGCTTTTGGAACGCAGCAGACTGCAAAGAAGAAAGCCCTCTATGCTGTTAGGCAGTGACCTGTCGTTAGAAGCATTAAAGGCAGCCGGTGAGAACTTTAAGGCAGACAGAGAGAATCTTAAAGGTGTAAAGGTTCAGCTTATTCGAAAGGATATGCTGGAGTTAAGTCACGATGTGCAGGTGGATGAACTCTATGCCAACCTTCCCTTCGGAAACCGTGTCGGATCCCATAAAGAAAATGTCACCTTGTATCGAGGACTGTTTGAGCAGCTCCCCAGATGGATTAAGAGGGGAGGAATCGCTGTACTCTACTCTATGGAAGGAAAGCTTCTGTATCAGGAAGCCAAACGGCATCCTGAAATGGAGATCCTTCTTCAAAAGCGTGTGGAGGCCGGAGGATTGGAACCCACAGTCATGATACTGAAGATCCACTAATATATTGATAAAATAAGAAGCCACTTGAAAACGGTGCTTGCGCAATGTTTCCGAGTGGCTTCTGTCTTTAGTGCAGTAAACGAAGTTACTTTATTCGTTTTTGGTGTTGGACCTTAGCAATGAAGAAAGATCACGGAGTGGTAGCGGAACTGCTGTCCGAACTTTCTTCTTTCTTCGGTTCCGTATGCTTATTGCATTCTCCATACCAGGTGGGAGTGTAACTGGGATCGTAGGTCGTCATGGTGGCACCATCGATGGAGGCTACGATCTCAGATGCATACTTCCAGGGATAAGCACAGTAGGGGAAGTCTTCGATCTTATGAAGATTTTCTACGCGGATATCGAAGATCTCATCATCCGTTCGAGTGATGAAGACTTTCTTCTCGGTTTCGGTACAGTAAGGAGTGGCGATCATACCGGTCTCTTTACATACAGTCAGCTCAATATGACGGGAACAGCTGTTTCCGGGAATATTGTCGTAGTAGCAAAGGTCAGTATTGATACGAGAACCACGAGGATCCTGATCACAATAAGGACCGGGGATCAGACCGCTGTCCAGGCAAAGGGATACATAGGTAATGCCTTCGGGAGCGGGATGCCACTCGGAGATGGTCTCCAGGGGCTCGTGGACACGTCCCATAATGGTACGCCATATATCTTTATGAGCACTATAGCTCAGCATATAGGCACCGTTGGGATCGATACTGGAGTGGCCGAGGCTCTCATAGTAGACCTCCGGATAGGTGACATAGTCAAAACCTACCTGGATCGCACTGGTGTAGTAATTGGTATATCCGACGAATGCGTAATCGTTGGCGTCCGAAGTGGTACCGGTCTTACCTGCGGTAAACTGATCGTAGTCGAAGTTGCAGGCAGTTGCGGAACCTTCGTTAGCACCGGTCAGGTTATCACGCATCATACTGGTCAGAAGGTAAGCGGTGGTCTCCTTGATAACGCGGTGGGTTTCCTGCTCATTTTCATACAGCAGATTACCGTTGATATCTTCGACCTTGGTATAGAAGATAGGCTCGATATAGACACCATCGTTGGCGATGGCAGCATAACCGGCAGTCAGCTCGATATTTTTGACGGCACCGGAACCAAGACAAAGGGAACCTACCATATCGGTAAGACCCCAATCATCAGCCTCACGGCGCAGTGTGGAGATACCAAAGCTTTCTACATAGTCGAAGTTGGTCTCGACACCGACAGCTCTCATGAACTTGGAGGTGACGATATTCTCAGAGTTTGCGATACCACGGCGCATGGTCTGGAAACCAAGGTAGGTACGGGTACCCCACCAGTTGCCGGGGATCCAGTCATCCCACATCATGAAGGAGTCGTCCATGACACTTCCGGGGCAGAAACCACCCACATCCAGTGCAGCAGCATAGGAAGCCAGGATCTTAAAGGTAGAGCCGGGCTGACGGGTGGAATCCGTTGCACGATTCAGAGAAAGGTTTGTGGTCTTATCACCGCGTCCGCCGGCCATTCCGACTACATGTCCGTTGGACTGGTCGATGATGGTCATGGAGTACTGCGGCTCTTCGGTGATGGTAATACTTTCCACGTAATCCCAACCCTTGGTCATATCAGCAGTGATATAACGGGATTTGAATTCTTCTGCAGCCAGCTGACATTCCTCAGGGGAATAGAAGAGGCCGAGAGTATAGTAGTCATCGGTCAGATTACGATCTTTTTCATCGTAGATGGTCAACGCATAGCTGAGCTCGTAGTAGGTCTCGTCCTGGAAGAGCTCACCGCTCTCAAAGACATCATCGATGATGCCCTGGATACGATTGTCGACGGTCGCATAGATCGTAATACCGCCATGATACAGGAGGTTGTAGGCATCAGCAGAGGAATAACCCAGTTTCTTCTTCAGATCTTCCTGAACTGCGGTAATGACACTGTCTTCAAAGAAGGTATAGACGTCATCACTGTCCTGAGCTTCGTAGGCGGCATTGTAGGCACGGATCTCTACGAAGACCTGCTCACCATAGGCAGCTTTGTATTCATCTTCGGTAAGATATCCGTATTCCTTCATGGCATCCAGTACCTGTACCTGACGCTGTCTGGAGGTACCGTTGTAGTTGACAAGAGGGTCATAGGCAGAAGGCGCATTGAACAGACCTGCCAGAAGAGCACACTGTGCGGTGGACAGTTCGGAAACATGCTTTCCGAAATAGCGCTGAGACGCAGTCTCGACGCCATAACAGCTGTTGCCGAGGTAGTTGTAGTTTAGATAGGACTCAAGGATCAGACGCTTAGTCTGTTCTTTTCCATAGACCTCGCCCATCATGTCTTCCAACTTCAGAGCCAGATACCATTCCTGGATCTTTCTGCGCCAGTTCTGATCGGAGGTCAGGACCATCTTCTTGATCATCTGCTGGGTGATGGTGGAACCACCTTCAACAGATTCACCGCCGGCCTTAAAGACAGCGACACCGGCACGGAGGATACCCTCCAGGTCGATACCGTCATGCTCAAAGAAGCGATGATCCTCAATGGCGACCAGGGCATTGATCAGATCCTCCGGCATTTTGTCGATAGGCACAGAGGTACGCTGCTCGGCCGTCCAGATCTCCGTCAGCAGATTTCCGTCCTGATCGACGATCTTGGAGGTTTCACCGTTGATAGCCAGTGCGTTTAATGTGACCTCGGGAACACCATCCATCAATCCCATGAAGGTGCCGAGAAGGACGCCTGCCAGTGCAAAACATCCGGCAAGGAATCCGACACAGGCGATGCGCAGGGCGTAGAGCCATACTCGGGAATACAGCTTTTCACCGTAATTTCCACGAAGCAGACGCCTGTTGGTATTCATTCGTTTACTATAATCCATATTTCCTCTCACATCCCTGCAAACCTTTAAAGGACAAAGGGTACAGGGGAAACCGGGTATATCTTTCAGAGCTTTCGCTCTGTGGTTCTAAATGATGATAAAAGTTCACGATATTATAGCAGAAAATCGGGACACTTTCAACTTTTGCTACTCTGTGATATAATACTCTGCATTCACGATGGTTCTGTGAAAGAACCATGACTTTTTTGAAAACAACCTTTCATTATATAAAGCCTAGTGTGCATGACTTTGATGTTATGCATGACGGCATGGATAAGCATGATACGCTTGTATGACAAGCAAGGAGAATCTATGAGCGAACGATTTGATCCTCAGATGTCCGGAGGAAATCCCAACGGACAAAATCCACAGGATTACACCAGATATTCTCCGGAACAGACACGATATTCATTTAAATCCGAGTCCGAGCAAAGGAAACCGGCCTATCAGGTCGATCGGCAATATGAAGAGTTTTATGATCCCAGGATGCAGCAATCTAAAGGGATCCAGATTCCGGGAGAAACAAAGGGACAGGTGAACTATGCGTCCCACCAGCCGCAGGCTCCCTATCAGGGTGGAATGCCAGGGCAGGGTGGCCAGGTTTCTGGGTATCCCCAGGGTGCAGTACCCCAAGGTTATCCGCAAGGGTATCCCCAACAAACCTATGGGCAGATGCCTTACGCAGGACAGAACTATCCGCAGATGCCTCAGGGAATGTATGGTTATCCGGAGGATTATCCTCGCCAGAATCTTCCTCAGGGTGGATATGCCCCTCAGCAGCCTTACGGTCCCTATCAGGGAATTCCTCAGCAGCCTTATGGCAATCAGATGATGAATCAGTCCGGTTATCCCTCTGTTTCTTCTCCGCTTCCGGAGGAGAAGGAGGATGATTATGATTACGAAGGGTATGAAAGCTTTGAGACCAGAAGAGAGAGAAGGCGTGCGGAAAAAGCGGAAGCCAAACTGGCGAAGCTCCAGGAAAAACAGATAGATTCCATGAATTCCGTTATGATGGGGATGTCATCTCAGATGGGAAATGTGCAACCGGAGAAAAAGAAGAAGAATATCTTTGGCGGTTTTCTTTTGACGATCCAGTTCCTTTTGACCGGTTGTATCATCGCACTCCTTCTGATGATGGATGTGCTTCCCATGAAGTATTTCCTGATCGGATGCGGTGCCCTGTTTGGACTATGGCTGTTGATGCTGCTGTTTCAGAATGTCAAAGCGACAAGAGGCTTTGGTAAGGGCTGCAGTATCTTTCTGATCCTTCTTTTAGGTCTTGGAACCTTCTACCTGTGGCAGACCAATGCAGCCATGAGCAATATGTTTGCAGCGGGATCCATAAAGGATGGACTGGGAAGCGGTCTTTTCGGTGCAAGAGAAGAAAAAGCAGATAAACCCTTTGTGGTCTACTTAACAGGTAACGACAGTTACGGTGAGGTAGAGGGTGAAGGGCGAAGTGACGTCAATATCCTGATGGCGATCAATCCGTCTACCGGTAAGATCGCCATGGTTACTACTCCCAGAGATGCTTATCTGAACCTTCCTGATTATGTGGGCGGAGGTGCAATGGATAAGCTGACCCACGTGGGTATCTATGGCATCGATGCATCTATGGATGTGCTCAGTGATCTGTATGATGTGGATGTGGATTGCTATGTCCGCGTCAATTTCTCCGGATTCCAGGGCATCGTTGATGCACTGGGTGGAGTAACGGTAAAGTCAGATATGAGCTTCACTGCCAGCGGCGGATACTATTTCGATGCAGGAGAAAACCAGGTCAACGGAGAAGAGGCTCTGGCCTTTGTTCGTGAGAGATATGCCTTTGGTGATGGTGATTTCCAGCGAGGAAGAAACCAGATGCTCATGATCCAGGCGATCATCGACAAGGCGACGTCTCCTTCCATCCTGATGAATTACACCAGTTTTCTGGATGCGGTGGATGATTGTATGCTGACGGATATGAGCCAGCAGAGAGTTTCCTATCTGGTCAAGCAGCAGCTTTCCAACGGTACCAACTGGCAGATCGAGTCCATGGAGGTCAGCGGATGGTGTGATTCTCAGTTCACCTATTCCGGAGGAGAAGCCTCGGTGGTCTGGTTGAATGATGACAGTGTTGAAGCAGCAAAAGAAATGCTCCAGCGTTGTCTGAACGGCGAAAAGGGAGAGTAAGTTCATGGGATATAAGACCGTTGCGGGACATGGCATGGATGAACATGTGGAAAAAAAGTCTCGCTTTATCGGACAGGCATGGCCGGTCTATTCCGAGGAAGAAGCCAGGATGATCCTGGAGGAGACCCGAAAGACCTACTGGGATGCGTCTCATAATGTCTTTGCCTACCGACTGGCCAATGACCTGCAGCGTTTTTCAGATGACGGAGAGCCCTCCGGTACTTCAGGAAAACCTACGCTGGATGTTATTTTAGGAGCAGATGTCAAAAATGTACTGGTCATCGTTACCAGATACTTTGGCGGTACTTTGCTCGGGACCGGCGGACTGGTAAGAGCGTATACCAAGGGAGCACAGATTGCCCTGGAGGCAGCGGGGATTATCGAAAAGAAGATCTTCAATCGCTGCTGTATCGTCATGGACTATACGTTCCTTGGTAAGATGCAGTATCTGGTAGGAAAGAGCGGTTATCCTCAGGAGGGGATCGATTATGCGGATGGTGTGACCATGCATCTTCTCATCCCGGAAGAAGAAACGGCAGCTTTCGAAAAAGAGATCGTTTCGGCTACGGATGGAAAACTCCATCTGGAGATCAGAGGAAAGACCTGGGGTGCTTTGAAAGACGGAGAGATCCGCCTGTTTGATGATCCGATCTAAGGAAAATAAGGTTTTGTCTGTTGTAATCAGAAAAACTTTGTGATAAAATTCTCGGGTTACTATGTATTCTTAATTTACAACGAGGTTATACACATGTCCGGACATTCAAAATTTGCCAACATTAAGCACAAGAAGGAAAAGGCAGACGCTCAGAAGGGTAAGATCTTTACCAAGCTGGGACGTGAGCTTGTCGTTGCTATCAAGGAAGGTGGTTCCGATCCCGCTTCCAACTCTAAGCTGAGAGACGTTATCTCCAAGTGTAAGGCAGCTAACATGCCTAACGAAAATATCCAGCGTTCCATCAAGAAGGCTGAAGGCCAGCAGGATATGGATTACGAAGCAATCATCTACGAGGGCTACGGTCCCGCAGGTATCGCTATCCTGGTCGAGTGCCTTACCGAGAACCACAATCGTACCGCTGCTGATGTACGCTATGCTTTCTCCCGTAACGGCGGAAACATGGGAACCACCGGCTGTGTCTCCTTCATGTTCGATAAGAAGGGACAGATCTTCGTCAATGCTGAGGGCAAGGACGAGGAAGAGCTGATGATGGTCGCTCTGGATGCAGGTGCTGACGATATGGAAGTTGAAGAGGGTGTTGCTGAAGTTCTCTGCGAGCAGGGCGCATTCAATGCCGTTTATGAAGCTCTGGAAGCAGCCGGCTATGAGATCACCGAAGGTTCCATCGGCTGGATCCCCCAGAACACCGTTTCCAACGACGACGAGGAAGTCGCAGCAACCATGGAAAAGCTGGTCGATGCACTGGAAGACCTCGACGACGTTCAGAACGTCTATCATAACTGGGATTGATCTTTGATCAAGCACAGTTATGATTGGATAACCTGGGATTGATCTTTGATCAAGGACAGTTATGGTTTGATAATTGGGATTAATTCAAAGAATTAAGACCATATTGTGGTTTGATAATTGGGATTAAGCTAAATATCCCGGTATCATTTGATCGATCGATAAAAGCGGCAAAGGTTTCTTTGCCGCTTTGTTATATACATTCTTGAAGGAGGATCGATGAAGATGTCCAGAAAAAATATCCTGCGACTGATCTGTCTTTTGATGAGTTCTGTGCTTTTGCTATCCGGATGTATGTTTGAAGTCCTGGATGGAGATGGAATGGTAAATTCCACGCTTATAGAGAACTCTGGCGAGACCGGTGATCCGTCAACAGAAAAGGAAAGTATTGCAACTACGACCTCTCAGGCAACTGTCCGGGGCGATCTGACATATGACAGCTTTACCTATGCGGATGTGCCAGCGTATGCCGGATACTACTATGCTGAGATCAACGGCAACAAGCCTTTCTTTACACAGGAAGAGATCGAGGAAGCCCTGGAAGGCTATTACGAGTACTATTCACCGCTGGATGAACTGGGACGCTGCGGTATGGCCATGGCCTGTCTGGATACAGCATTGATGCCCACAGAGGATCGTGGAGATATCCACGAGATCCATCCCTCCGGATGGCAGAAGAATTCCGGCTACGAGCGTTCCCATCTGATCGCTTTTCAGCTGTGCGGTGAAAATGCCAATGAGCTGAACCTGATCACCGGAACGCACTATCTGAACGGTGAAGCTATGCTTCCCTTCGAGGAACAGGTGGGTGATTATGTCAGAGAGACAGATACAAATGTGCTCTATCGTGTAACACCCATTTTCCAGGGGAACGAACTGATCTGCCGCGGCCTTCTGATGGAGGCATATTCTCTTGCTGACAATGGTAAGGATATCTGCTTCTGTATCTTCTGCTACAATGTAGAGGATCCATCTGATGGAAAAGTGATCGACTACAATACCGGTATCGTATATGACGGAGAACTGGAGATCGACACTTCCGGAGAGAATGAGCCTACCTACATTGTCAATCGAAACTCCCTTTATTTCCATCTTCCTTCCTGCGACAGTGCAGCTACGATGAGTGCACGCAATAAGCTTCTGTTCTATGGAACCAGAGAGGAAGCGATCGAAGAGGGATATAAGCCTTGTCCGGGATGTAAGCCGTAAGGCTATTTACTCGAGAATAATCTTTTT
>JAZUIK010000134.1:0-20314 GCA_045642205.1 Bianqueaceae bacterium | reverse complement strand
GATGTTGCCCGTTGTTAATATATTAGGAAGAGAGATGGGAATGTATCCACTGATGGTATTGGTGGGAGTGCTTCTGTCAGGAGCCTTCTGTTACATCAAGGCAGACAAGTGGCAGATCCGCCCGGTGGATATGATCGAGGTTCTGGGAGTCGGAGCGATCGGTGTGGTGGTCGGATCTCATCTTCTCTATGCTCTGGTGGAGTTTCCAAGGTGGCAAGAACAAAGCATCTGGACCACACTGGGAGGTTCTGTGTTTTACGGAGGCCTTTTGGGTGGTACCGGACTGGGAGCGCTCTACATCCGCTGGCGAAAGTATCCCTTGCGGAATATGGCAGAACTTTCTGCCTGCGCGATCCCGTTGTTTCATGGGTTTGCCAGATTAGGCTGCTTTTTTGGAGGCTGCTGTTATGGGATAGAGAGTCATTTCGGTTTTGTTATGACACAGTCTCTGGCACCCTTGGCCAACGGAGTAAGTCGTTTCCCGGTACAGCTTCTGGAAGCCGGATGTGACTTTTTATTGTTTGTCGGATTATGGATCCTTCTGGAAAGAAGGCAGAAACATCTGGCGCTAGTGGAAGAAAATACCATGCAGGGTGTTCCCTTGCTGGCGATCTATTTCCCTGTCTATGCGCTCATCCGTTTTCTGGATGAGTTCTTAAGAGGTGATCTGTACCGAGGTATCTGGGGACCGTTTTCGACTTCCCAGTGGATCTCTCTCGTGATCCTTCTAGTCAGTGGTCTTTATTATCTGGATCTTTGCAGAAAACGCCGCGTACAGCGTAAGAACTGACAATAAGTTTTGTTGACTTTAGTGGTGTGCTGTGGTATTATGACAAACACACTTTGTAAAGAATTATTTTGTTTTCGGAGGCACTTCCAATGAAAGCGTTAGCTATCATCGTATCTATTGTACTTTTCATCCTTTGCATTGCTCTTTCCGGTATCGTTCTGATGCAGGATTCCAAGAGTGCCGGTCTTTCCGGAGCCATCAGCGGAGCAGCTGAGACCTTTGTCAGTAAGAACAAGGCTCGTACCATTCAGGGTAAGCTCGAGCGTCTCACCAAGATCCTCGGTGCATGCTATCTGGTTCTGGCTTTAGTCCTTTACTTCCTGGTCGCCTGATCTATTGAGATTATATGGTCCGGATGGGTACCCATCCGGACCTTTCTTGTTTACAGCCTTTTGAAAGGAGGAGTTTCCATGCCTAAAAAGACAGGGGAGAGACTGATCGCGCAGAATCGTAAAGCGCATCATGATTACTTCCTGGAAGAATTTTACGAAGCGGGCATTGCCCTGTCGGGCACCGAGGTCAAGTCCTTGAGAGCCGGCAAATGTTCCCTGAAAGAAAGCTATATCCAGATCGATCACATGGAAGCCTTCCTTTATGGTATGCACATCAGTCCTTATGAATTTGGAAACATTTTCAATAAGGATCCCTTAAGAACGAGAAAACTGCTCCTGCATAAAGCAGAGATCCGTAAATTGATGGGTAAAGTCAAGCAGGACGGCTATACCATCGTTCCCGTTAAACTGTATTTCAATGGTAATTATGCAAAAGTACAGATCGCTTTGGCTAAGGGTAAAAAACTGTACGACAAGCGCGATTCCATTGCCAAGAAGGATCAGAGACGAGAACAGGAGAGGAATTATAAGATCGATAAGATGTATTAGGGACGATGACATCATCGCATATGATGAAATAACTGACGTCCCTAAGAAATTGCTTCGCAATTTCCGAAATGTATCGGAGACAGAGGGGACGATGACATCATCCTGTATGACGAAATAACAGACGTCCCTAAGAAATTGCATCGATTGCATCGAGTGAATAAAAAGGAGCCTATCATGAAGAAAGTCAGTCTTGGCCGCAGCGGCATCATTGCCAATAATGTGGGATTAGAGCTGGGTGCGCTGATCAACAAGAGCTTTGATGAATGCAGAGAGGAAGTCGAAAAGGCAGTAGCTGCAGGAATCGACTTTTATGATATCGGTCTGCCGGATGAGGAACTGCAGAAAAAGATCGGTCATGCTACCGTAGGTATGCGTAATCAGATCATTCTGGCAGGAAGTTTTTCTCCTTGTGAACCTAAAGAGTTCAAAAAGCAGCTGCAGACCGTGCTTCGAGGATTAAAAACGGACTATCTGGACCTGTGCCAGATCCATGATCCTGATTATCTTCCCCGAACCGGCGACGCCGAAGGTTTTTATGATGCGTTGACTCAGGCCAAGGAGGCAGGTTATATCCGATCGATCGGGTTGACTACCGGTACTGATTTTATTGCCATGGATGGCATAGAGTTTGGTTGGTATGATACCCTGCAGTATATCTGGAACAGAAACAGCAGCGAAGAAGATCTGGATCTGATCCCCTTTGTACACGAAGCACAGATGGGATCCATCAGTGTTCCTCCCTCAGAGTTTCCGACAACGGAAGAAGAACTCAAAAAGGATCTGGAATGGCTCCATTCTGTGGAGGAGCATCTGGCTCTTTGGGGAGTCAACGGACAGGACCTTGACCGCCTGCTGAAGGTGTTGAACTGAGAAGGAGAGAATTATGGCTGAATATCAGAATTCCCCTGAAGTAGAGGAAAAGCTGGCAGCGATCCGAAAGGAAGCTGCGGAGAAAAAAGCCCTCCGTAAGGATAACAAAAAGAGAAGTACGATCTCCTGGATCTTCATGCCGATCTTTATCGGTATGTTCCTGTTCAGCGCATATAAGCTGATCTCGATCTACGGGGAATATAAGAAAAATGCCGATAATGTCAGAGAATTGCAGAACATTTTCCATTCAGCGCAGATGGTCGAACATGATGACAGTTCTGTCACTCAGCTGAATGCGGAAGGCGCTCATGTCAGCAACAAGCAGACAGAATACAGTTATACCAGTTATTCTCTGGATCCTCTGATCGCTATCAATCCGGATACAGTCGCCTGGCTGACAATCCCGGAGGCTGATGTAGACCATGTTGTTGTACAGGGAAGCGATAATTCCTATTATCTGTGGCGCAGCTTTTATGAAGAACCTAATAACTGCGGTACCCTGCTCATGGACTACCGTGTAGAGATCGGAAAGCCCAGACAGAATTATCTGATCTATGGACACCATCTGAGAGATGGCTCTATGTTTTCCAATCTGTTTGTTTTCCAGGATCAGGAAGTAGTCGATGCTCATCCGTCCTTTACGATCGTGTTAGCCGACGGAGAATACAGAGCAGAGATCTTTTCGGCTTTCAGCGGCTTCACGACGGATGATTACGATATCATCGATTTTGAGACGGATGAAGAGATGGAAGAGTTCATTGCCAAATTCAGAGAGATGTCTGAAATCCACACTGATGTGGAAGTTACGGCAAAGGATAAGATCCTGACCTTGTCTACCTGCGATAAGCACATCAGTGACAGTGGCCGTTTTGTCGTCATGGCAAAACTGGTAAAGATCGGAGAATGAGCATGGCAGACCTTGAGCAGTTAAAAAAGAAAAAATGCTGGATCCTGGATATGGACGGAACGGTCTATCTGGGAGACAGATTGTTTGATGAGACTCTGCCTTTCCTTCAGAGGATCAAGGATAACGGAGCAGACTATCTGTTCTTTACCAATAATGCGTCCCGTTCCAAGGACACTTATGTGACCAGATTAAGAGGAATGGGCATTCCTGTGGAGCCCAGACAGATCCTGACCAGCGGTGAGACTACTTTTCGTTTTCTGAAGACTCATCGTCCCGGACAAAAGGTTTATCTGGTAGGCACTCCGGATCTGGAGCAGGCCTTTATCAGGGAAGGCATCGAGCTTTCCGAAGAAGCAGATATCGTGGTTGTCAGCTTTGATACCACCATGACCTATGAAAAGATCAACATTGCCTGCAGACTGATCCGTAACGGTGCAGAGTTCTTTTCCACTCATCCGGATTTCAATTGTCCGGTAGAGGGGGGATTCATCCCTGACTCCGGCGCGATCTGTGCGATGGTCACAGCCTCCACTAATGTGCTTCCGAGATATTTCGGAAAGCCATACGAAGATGTGGTTGCCTGCATCGAAGAGCACACCGGTCTGGACCGAAAGGATCTGGTGGTCGTAGGAGACAGGTTGTATACAGATATCGCACTGGGAACGACCAATAATATGGATTCTGTTCTGGTCCTGTCCGGAGAGACTTTATTAGAGGATCTTGAAACCAGCGATGTTCATCCTGCGTATGTTGTCAATAATGTGGGAGATCTGTTAAACTGACAGAGGTCCTTTCAGCAAAGGCGGATCCTACGGTAAAAAGATAAAAAGTATGATCGATAGGGGAAAATCCCCGGAGGTTTACAATGGAACTCAATATGACATATGTTCTCGATACATTGAAAGAGATCATGGCAGTCGACAGCCCCAGCGGATACACTTCCCATGTAATGGAAGTCGTTGAGCAGAAGGCGGAGGAACTGGGTTTTGGTTTTGAACTGACCCACAAGGGAAACGGCATCATTACCGTGCCCGGTGAGGATAATGAATATGTGGTGGGCTTCTGTGCTCACGTGGACACTCTGGGATTGATGGTCCGCAGCATCAAGGCAGACGGAGCCCTGGCATTTACCATGATCGGTGGTCCTGTATTAACGACCTATGATTCTGAACTTTGCCGCGTCCATACCAGAGACGGCCGTGTCTATGATGCGACGGTCTACAGTACCCATCCTGCAAAGCATGTTTTCAAGGATGCCGGTGCAGAACGCAGTGAAGAAAACCTGGAAGTCCGTCTGGATGAGAATGTTTCCACCAAGAAGGAAGTTCAGGACCTGGGTGTCCAGGCAGGTGATTACATCTGCATCGATCCCAAACTGGTGATCACACCTTCCGGCTTTATCAAGTCTCGTTTCCTGGACGACAAACTTTCTGTTGCGATCCTTCTGGGCCTTCTGGAGCATCTGTCCAGCCATCATCTGACCCCCAGCCACACGATCAAGATCCTGATCTCTACCTATGAAGAGGTTGGACATGGTATGGCCTGGATCCCTCAGGATATCCAGGAGCTGATCGCGGTAGATATGGGCTGTGTCGGTTCCGATCTTGGATGCACCGATCAGATGGTCTCCATCTGTGCTAAGGATTCCTCCGGACCCTACGATTATGAGATCACATCCCGTCTGGCTTCCATTGCCAAGGAAGAGGGATTGGATTACGCCATTGACATCTATCCCTATTATGGAAGCGATGTCAGTGCGGCACTGCGCGGCGGTCAGGATATTCGCGGCGGCCTCATTGGCCCCGGTGTCTTCGCATCCCACGCTTACGAGCGTTCTTCTGTGAAGGCCGTGGAAAACACCATGAAGCTGTTGATCGCTTACGTTTTAGAGTAAAAGAAAAACCCTTTGGAACGAATTCCAAAGGGTTTATATTTGAAAAGTGAGTCGGAGGAGGCTCGAACTCCCGACACCTGGATTAAAAGTCCAGTGCTCTACCGACTGAGCTACCGACCCACGCATTACGCAACGGATATGATACCATGAGATGTTATATTTGTAAAGGATAAATTTGGAGGAGCCATGCGTATACGCTATAAAAGAAACACCCCGGACATTCTTTCCGCATCGGATTATGTCGTAGAACAGCCCAAGGAAGTAAAGGGAAACTGGAGAGAACTATACGGAGAAGAAGAGAGTCTATATTCCAAGAGACGTCTGGAACTGGAGATCGGCTGCGGCCGCGGCAGATTCCTCTGTGATATGGCTCAGCTCCATCCCAACACCTATTTTGTCGGTGATGAGAGAGTCCAGACGATCCTGGCAAGAGCCTCTGAGTGTATCCGCTTAAGTCTCGGGGAATATGAACCTTTGGGCAATGTGCGATTGATCGACTCGGACGCCATGGAACTGGAGGAGATCTTTGAAAAGGGTGAGGTCGACAGGATCTACCTGAACTTCTCTGATCCCTGGCCCAAGAAGCGTCACATCAAGCGCCGTCTGACTTCTGAAAAGTTCCTTGAGGTCTACTCAAATGTTCTGAAGGCAGATGGAGATCTTTGTATCAAGACAGATAACGATGATCTGTATGCTTATTCTGTGGAGACTCTAATGGCGCAGGGATGGACCATCCTGGAGAAGACCGACGATCTGCATCGCAGTGAATTCAAAGGCGGTAATGTCATGACAGAGTATGAGAAGAATTTCTCTTCCCGCGGTAAGAATATCCACTATCTGAGAGCGATCCCTCCCAGAAAATAATGAACGACATCGGTTCATAAAATCTTAAGAAGTTGTTAACCTTCTATGCAGCGTATCTTGTCGGCAGAAGGTAGAAGCAGAAAATAAAAGAGTGTATAATATGATTGTCCAAGCGTCCGATGGGACCTTGGACAATTATTTCATCATCATAAAACGATCCATATAAGGAGAATAAGCTATGAAGCGCAGTTTGATCCTGTTTCTTACAGCAGCCCTTGTTATATCTGTACTGGGCGGCTGTTCAAAGACAGAGGATAGTGTGTCCGTACAATCTGTTTCCATGATCATGGGACTGGGTAATGTCGGAGGAAGCAACCGCTACAGCGGACTGGTTACCTCCGGAAAGACAGAGACTTTTGATCTGGATGAAAGCATGACATTGAAAGAGATCATGGTAGAAGAAGACCAGTTCGTCAAGGCGGGAGATCTTCTCTATACCTATGACAATGCGGCATTGCTCCTGACATTGGAACAGCAGAGACTGGAGATCGAGGGAATGAAGAATTCCGTCATCACCACTCAGGAAGAGATCGAAGAACTGGAAAAGACCAGAGAAAGAGTCTCCGAGAGCAATAAGCTTGCCTATACACTGCAGATCCAGTCGCTTCAGGCAACCCTGCGTGAGACTGAGTACAATATCGCTGTCAAAGAAAAGGAACTGGAACTGAAGGAACAGGAAGCGGATAAGACCGAGGTCTATACCACGGTTACGGGTCGCGTTACATCCATCAATAAAGAAGGCGGCTATGATAATTATGGAAACAAGCTTCCTTTTATGACTGTCATTGAGACCGGTAATCTGAGAGTCAAGGGTGTCATTAACGAGATGAACATCCAGTCCCTGTATGAGGGATGCCCAGTCATTATCCGTTCCCGTACCAGCGATGAGGTGTGGACCGGTACCATCAGCATGATCGACTGGAACAATCAGATCACCAATAACAACAATTACTATTATTCTGACGAAATGAGTTCCTCATCCAAGTACCCCTTCTATGTGGCACTGGATTCGGAAGACGGACTCTTTATCGGAGAACATGTGTACATCGAAGCCGGAACCCTGTCCGATGAACAGCCCGGTGTATTCCTGCCCTCCTACTTTGTCGTCACAGAGGGAAATTCCACCTTTGTCTGGGCGAAGGATGCCAATGGTAAGCTGGAAAAGAGGACCATCGTTTTGGGAGCTTACGATGAATTCATGGACCAGTATTCCATCGAATCCGGACTTAGTCTGGAAGACTACATTGCTTTCCCTGATGAAGGACTGAAAGCCGGAATGCCTACTGTCGAATGGAATGAGAGCATGTTCGGTGGCAGCGGCATGATGAATGACGGCTATTATGAAGGCGAATACGAAGGTGAATACGAAGTATTCCAGGAAGAATATGTTGAAGAAGAGATCATGGAATAAGGGGAAAGAATATGCTGCTTGAAATGACGGATATTTGCAAGGATTATCCGCTGGGCAAAGGCACAGTTTCGATCCTTAAGAATATCAATTTGTCCGTAGAAGAAGGAGATTATGTGGCCATTATGGGCCCCTCCGGCTCCGGTAAGAGTACCCTCATGAACATTGTGGGATGTCTGGATGTTCCCACATCCGGGGCATATTATCTGGACGGAAACGATATCTCCAAACAAAGTGAAAGTCAGTTGGCAGAGATCAGAAATTCATTGATCGGTTTTGTATTCCAGAGTTTCTATCTGCTGCCGAAACTAAGTGCGGTGGAAAATGTTGCCCTGCCCCTTCTGTATGCCAATGTCAGCAAGAAGGAGCGTAAGGAAAGAGCCATCGAGGCATTGAAGAGTCTGGGACTGGAAGAGAGACTGGATTATAAACCCAATCAGCTTTCCGGTGGACAGCAGCAACGTGTCGCGATCGCCAGAGCCATGGTCACAAATCCTAAGATCCTGTTAGCGGATGAGCCCACCGGTGCATTGGATACCGCATCCAGTGAGCAGATCATGGAGCTCTTCGGTGAACTGAACGCAAAGGGAACCACCGTGGTCATGATCACCCATGAGCAGGCAGTCGCTGATTGTGCAAAGAAGATCTACTACATCCGTGACGGTGTGCTTTCCGATTCGAAGGGTGGTGACACCAAATGAAAAAAGGATTAAAGAGGGCACTGATCGCGATCCTGATCACGGCTATCGTTGTAGGTGCCGTGATTGGCGGATTGTTGATCTATCGTAATGCCAGCAAAAAACCGGTCAATGTTTTTTCGGTAATGAATATCGGTATGACTGACTACTGGGGAGACACTTCTCAGACGGAGGGAATCGTCGAGACCCGTAATATGCAGTCTATCTATGTCACGGCGACCATGTCCATTACGGAGGTGTTTGTCAAAGAAGGTCAGAGTGTCAAGGTCGGAGATCCCCTGATGAGTGTGGATACCACATTGACGGAGATCGAACTGGAAAGACAGCGTATTACCGTAGAACAGACGAAGCTGGATCTGGAAAATGCGGAAAAAGAACTGAAGATCGTCAATAGTTATGTTCCTTATGTTCCGCCGGCTCCTGAACCGGAACCGGAGATCGTGGTCCTGGCACCGGAACAGCTACCTAAGTTTTTGGGTGGACAGGGAACCATGGAGCGTCCGTACATCTATATGTGGAATGATGCTCAGTGGTACACCGCTGAGTTTATCGACGGTATCCTTCCCAAGGTAGTGATCGAAACACCAGAGGAGAGTGTTCCTGCAGAGGGTACCCCTTCTGAAGATAGTACAGCTGCACCGGACAATAGTACCGGAACAGAGGAGTCTGCGGGAGAAAATCCTGAGGAGTCATCAGCAGGCGAAACAACACCTGAAAACAGTGAAATGCCAGAAGAAAGCGCTGCAGCCGAAGAGAGCAACACCTCCGATACGACCCCGAAGGGACCTTCTGTCTATGTTGTTTTTGAAAAACACGACTATGACAACTCCCAGGGTGAGATGCTGGAGAACTGGATGATCCGTTTCGTACGTAATGCGGACAACAGTGTTTCCTTTGTCATGGGTGATCCGACACCGAATTATGACGGTAAGACACCGGTGATCAGTGAAGAGGGCGTGATCGATCCCGGTTTCTACGGTCCCATGTTTACCTGGGCAGAGATCCAGCAGATGAAGGCGGAAGCAGAGAAAAAGATCCGTGATACGGAACTGAAGCTGCGTGTGGAAGAAGTGAAGTATGAGAAACTTCAGATCGAAATGCAGACAGGTATTATCTCTGCTACGGTGGACGGTGTCGTTAAGACTCTGATCGATGAAGACACTGCCAGAATGCAAAATGTTCCCATGTGTGTTGTCTCTGGTGGCGGTGGCTACTATATTCAGGGAACCTTAAGTGAACTGGAACTGGGAACGGTGGAGATCGGACAGTATGTCACGGTCCTCTCCTGGATGAGCGGCTACACCAGTATGGAAGGTCAGATCATCGAGATCGGTGAATATCCTTCTTCCAGAGGTTATAACTGGGGCAATGGCAATACCAACGTCAGTTATTATCCCTTCACCGTTTATGTTACGGATGATGCCGCCTTGCAGCAGGGTGAATATGTCGAGATCGAATATACTCCTTCGGTAGGAGCGGCAGGATTCTATCTGGAGAATCCCTTCCTCCGTGAGGAGAATGGTAAATGTTATGTCTATGTGGCAGGTGAAGACGGATTGCTTGAAAAGAGAGAGGTCACGGTAGGACGATCACTTTGGGGTAGTTATACAGAGATCCTCTCCGGTGTCAGTCTGGATGAATATATCGCCTTCCCCTATGGCAAAGATGTTGTTGAAGGCGCACCGACGGAGATCTCTTCCGATCTGAGTGTGCTTTATGGTGGATTTTATTAAGGAGGACGGGCTATGCTGGAAAATATCGCATTATCTTTTCAGAGCGTATGGGCCCATAAAGTCCGTTCGTTCCTTACTATGCTGGGTATCATTATCGGTATCGCAGCGATCATTACGATCGTTTCTACTATCAAAGGCACCAATGAACAGATCAAACAGAATCTGATCGGATCCGGTGTCAACGCAGTGACGGTCAGTCTGTACCAGAATGACTATGAGATGGATCTGAGCTACTCTCAGACACCCGATGGTGTGGAAGTGATCAGTGAGGAAACCAGACAGGAACTGCTGAAACTGGATAAGGTTGCCAATGTGGCTCTGTATAATGAGCGCAGATGGTCCGAATCCGTTTTCTATCAGAATACTTCCTACTCCGGCGCCATGTACGGTATCGATAAAAACTACTTTGATGTCTATGGATATGAACTGTCCTACGGACGGAATTTTATCCTTGAGGATTATACGAAGTTCCGAAAAGTCCTGCTGCTGGATACGACGGCTGCCAGGGGACTGTTCAATGGATCCAATCCCATAGGAAAGACCATCGAGGTCATGGGAGAGGCCTATACGGTCATCGGTGTGGTAGCACAGAAGTCAGGATTCACTCCCACCATCACTTCCCTGAATGACTACTACATGTATATGGATACCAGCGGCGGAAAGATGTTTATGCCCATAAGCGTCTGGCCGGTATCTTATCGCTTTGATGAACCGCAGAAGGTAGCAGTCAGTGCAGAGACCACAGATGATATGACGACAGCCGGTCAGGCAGTCGCAGAATATCTGACATCTCATCAGATTACCGGATCGACCTATTCCTACAGAGCGCAGGATCTTCTGGAGCAGGCGAAGCAGCTGCAGGAGCTGTCTGCTTCTTCCAATCGTCAGCTGATCTGGATCGCCGGTATTTCTCTGATCGTTGGTGGTATCGGCGTCATGAACATCATGTTGGTAACGGTAACGGAGAGAACCAGAGAGATCGGTCTTAAGAAAGCGATCGGAGCCAAGAAGCGCCGTATCTTAAGACAGTTCCTGACGGAAGCAGCCGTATTGACTTCCCTGGGAGGTATCCTGGGAGTCGTTGTCGGTATTGTTCTGGCTAAACTGCTGGCGACAGTGCTGCAGACACCTATGGCGATCAGTGTACCTGCGATCTTTATCGCAGTAGCCTTCTCCACGGTGATCGGTGTACTGTTCGGACTGATCCCTGCAGTCAAAGCAGCTAACCTGAATCCTATCGATGCCCTGAGAAGAGAATAATATGAAATCAAAAAGGAACCGGTTTCTTGCGGTGCAGCAGCAATGCAAGAAATCGGTTCCTTTCATTATGGAAATCTATGTCGGGGTCGTAACCTGACGGAGTTTATAGCATCTGGGATAAAAAGGGCATCATAAGCTCCATGATGAGGGCACAGAAGAAAAGAAATCCGAAGATCATGTACATGATCCACCCACCGGTGTGCCAACCGGGGAGTTTTCTCGGGAGTGAAGGTCCTGACTCAACAGGCGCTTGCCTGTGGATCCGGCGGAGCATAATCAGGATAAGTACAACAACGATGGAAGATCCAAGTGCAATGAGAGCAGTGATCCACAGCTCTTCGCTGCCGCAGCAGAAGGTAGCCCAAAGATCCTCCAGGGGTTTTCCTCTTTCGAACCAGCCCAGAGTCTCGCTTAACCAGGAGATCGTGACCTGCATTCCATTCAGGGTAAAGTGGATGATCATGGTAGAGAAGATGGAACCGGTCAGATACAGGACAACTGCCAGGAATATACCCATGGGCAGAGCGTAAGAGATCTGCTGGAAATTCATGTGCAGCAGGCCAAAAAAGACGGCAGGGATCAATAACTGATACCAGATCGGGGCATCCTTGCAGCCATTATACAGAATGCCGCGGCAAAGGATCTCTTCAAAAAAGGCAGGTAAGACGGCCATGGAAAAGATCAGGAGCGGCAGAGGCATAGAGGTCTGCTGTGTGATGGCAACGGAAGTGATATCGGTAAAGACAAGGGAGGAGAGCTGCGCGATCAAAGCAGCGATCGGCTGGATCAAAAGACCAAGCAGAAAACTCAGCAGGATCGAGGGGAGAGGTAAAGCTTTGATCGAAAAGGTGTCTTTTAAAGGCTGATCAAAACGATATTTCAGGATAACACCGTAGATCGCACAGGGAAGACCGAACCCGGTCAGGTACAAAGTGACGTTGGTCCAGGCATCCGGATACTGCATGGAAGGAGCAAACATCAAAATGCTGCTGGCAACGATGCTTGCAGCGAAATAAAGGCCTAATGCAGCCAGTGCAAAGAAACCGGTCATCTGCAGACGGTTACGAATCATTTGTCCATTTCCTTTCTGCGCTGGATCTCCGCATCTCTTTCTGCTCGCTGTGCTTCGACCCTTAAACGGTGGCGGCGTTTATCTTCCAGTGCGATGAACTCACGGAACATTGCCTGCATTTCCTGGACCTTTTCACCTTCCAGCATCAGAGGATAATCCAGTTTCTTCAGTTTGTTGCCTTCGTCACCGAGAAGGTGGAGGACAAGAAAACTTTTTTTGCCGGAGGCTTCCGGTCTGGCAGAGACCAGTTCACTCCATCGAATGAATAGATTGAAGTTATAGAGATAGATGCCTTCCTCGGTAACGACCCACTTTCCATGAGTGTAGGGAACAAAGGCATATAAAGCGCAGACGGTGCAAAGGCAGATCTCGATCATGACAACACTGAAGGTCATCTTGTCAAAGAAGAGCGTATAGATCAGTGCGACCACCATCAGGACGAAGAAACAGAAAAAGACAATACGGAAGATGCGGTGAGATCTTCGTTTATCATCAAAGACTAGAACAGCCTCCTTGGCATAGCGTTGATAGGTTTGCTGGGAAACAATATTTCTCAGCAGAAAAAACATCATGAGCAGGGCTGCTCCAATATAGATCCAGACCATAGTTCCTCCGATCAGTGCTTCTTTCTCACTGCGATCTCTGCAATGTTGACGGCTTCTTCTTCACTGGAGATGCCCAGTTTTTTCATAAACTGATTCAGATCAGCAAACAGTGCTGTCATTTCGTTGGCCCTGGCTGCGATCAGATATTGCTGAATGATCTTTTCATAGGCAGATTTGAAGTCCTCCAGTCTGGCAGAGAGAGCCAGGACCTGCTGGCGGATATCTTCCATATTGCGATAGGCGTCCTTGCGGATACGATCAGAATAACTGTGAGCATCAGCGATGATAGCTTCAGCATCCTTCTGAGCCTGATCCAGGATCTTTTGAGCCTGAATATTAGCTTCTTCCTGAGTCTTCAGGATCTGTGCTTCCTTGGCCTGATAACTTTGGATCTCACGGTTGCGCTGATCGATGAGCTTTTGCAGTTCCAGGATATAACTATCGACTTCTTCGGGAGAATAACCGTGTCTTTCGGTTGAAAAAACCTGATTCATGAGGACCTCCGGGAAATCTCGGCAATTATCCGAGTGATAAATACATTTTCTCATGATTATAGCACAGGTCTTTGTGTTTTTTGTGAACAATGATATAATTAAGTGCCCTGGTCTTATCAGGAGTGAGGAGGATGGATTGTGAATACAGCAGATATTACGATCAAGCGATTTTCGAAAGAAACTTTAGTTAAGGGAGAGATCTGTGTCAGCACCGGAGAGATCCGCGTTATTGTAAGAGGTAATGTTAAATCCGGAATGACTCTGGTCAGTGACTGGATGGATACCGGTCTTCCCGGAACCGCTTACTCTCTCACGATCATTCCTAAGAATATGGATCCTCTGAACGAAGAGGAGGGAAGCGGGATCATTACCTATGGTAAAGAAGACCTGTTTAAGCAGGCAGGCTTTACGTCTCAGGTTCCCGCTATCAAGATGGGGTATCAGCTGGCAGAAAGGACCGGAAAGTTCCGATTAGCATTAAAATTCAAGTCTTCCTATGAGGGAGGCACCTTTGCACTTCATTACGTGGCAGAAGGCTCCAATACAGCTCGTCTGACCCCCGAGGAGGTTGACCAGCCCCTGCTCCCGCTGAAAGAAGTGGTTGCAGAAGAGGTATCGGAAGAAGCATCTGCAGAGGAAAATGTAAGTGCTGATACAAATCCGGAAGAACCGGCGGTTCCTGATGAGTTTTATATTGTAAATCCTCCCAAGGTCCTGCATCCTAACTGGCGCTATGTTCTTCGAACCAATCGCGATCAGACAATCGATCCTGTAGAGTGGAGCGTGGAAGCAGGATGCGGTGAGATCAATGCATATGGCGAGTATCATGCGCCGGACCATGCAGGAATGTATGAAGTCAGGGCGAAACTGCTTCGCGATGGAAGAGAGACATCGACCTTTATTGTTGTAAGAAATTGAGATAGACACGAATGATTAGAGAATTATCGGCCATTGGCCTGAGTAAGTATACAGGGCAGCAGGCAGCAGGCTCATTGATCAATCGGATCATGAGTACGGGCAATCTGAAAGGAAGGCATTACAAGATCGGAAACAAGGTCTGCTTGGAACTTGCCTACAGTATGGGACCATTTCAGTTGGTGCTTAGGGGAGAAAAGAAGAACCAGAGGGAACTGGTGATCGAGAGCGCGATCCCTGTCTTGAGAGAAAAGCGCGGATATCTTCTGGCGGACCCCGATGCCTTTATCGGAGAGAGGGGATTGCTCTATCTGGAGGGAAGCGAATTGGAAAGCATGGAGACCATGACGCTTTGCCTGACAGAGATCGCCAGATGTTATCAGGATCCGGATCTTCTGAAGAAATCACCATTGATGGTTTCATGTTATGGTATCAGCACGGAAGGTAAGATCCTTTTAGGTATCCAGCGTTCAGATGAGGAGATCAAAGCCCTGAAAGAAGAAACGGAAAAGCGCCGGCAGATGCTCCGTGCCGCCAGAGAAGGCAGTGATACAGCCCAGTGGAAAGCCAGAAAATCCATCCGTCAGGATGAATTTGAGAGCGAAGAAGAAGTGATCGAGCGCCTGAAAAATGAAGATGTCTACAGTATCTACGACGGCTTCTACTATCCTGCGGAAAAAGACGAGAATTGTTTCACCATCCTGGGAGATATTACCCATATCGATAAACTGCTGAATCCTCTCTCGGAGGAATGGGTATATTATCTGGATCTGGATGTGATGGGACAGCCCCTGAGAGTGCTGGTGAATCCCATCGATCTGGTGGGGGAGCCGGCAGTAGGAAGACGTTTTCAGGGAAAAGTCCGTTTTTACGGGCGACTGGATCCTGCCAGACTGATCTTCGAAGATCAGTCCGGATTCTTCTGATCGTAAAAACGGAAAAGAAAGGAAAGGCTATGCTGAAAGTTTGGGGAAAGATCTGGGTCAGAGGACGGATCAAGGAAAGTCTCACGGTAACAGATGATCATAGAGACTGGCCGTTGGAAGAAAGATTATCCCTCTGCGAGGAGATGATCGTCACACAGCTGGATCTGGCCAGACCGATCTGGCTCGAGAAAAACCGTAAGGAACTGGCGAACTTTGGTGCCACAAAGTTCGAACAGGACAATTTTATCGAGAGCATTCCTTTTCAAAGCCTGGAACTGGAGATCATCGGAACCGATGATGACGATGAAGAGAATGAGAATGACCGATAAGAAGGGTTGAAATGCAGGGAAAGACCTTGTAAAATAGACAACACTTTATTTCTGATCTTATTTATGTGATATAGATATAGGAGCAAGCATGAGCGAAGATGAACGCATGAACGATAGCTTTTTCAGCGATGAGCTGGAAGATAACTATCAGACTCCGGCAGCGACTCCGGCAGCAGATCCTACCGGAGCGGTAACTCCGGATCCGGCGGCTGGACAGGGAACGATCGCAGCACCGGAGGCGGAAACTGCCAATATGGGAGCAGGCGAGAATGCCGCAGTATCTGATCCTGAAGAGGAAGCTGCAAAGGCAGCGGCTGCTCTGGAAGCCCAGCGTCAGGCAGAGGAGAAAGCCAAGGCTAAGGCGGAGAAGAAGAGGGTTCGCCGTGAAAAGGTAGATCGTACCAGAAGAAAACTGGATGCGAAGACTCAGGAGGTCAAGGATGATCTTCAGAAGGGTGTCGAAAGGGTCAATGAGGTCCGTAAGGAGATCGAGGCGGATGATCGTGAACTGAAAGATACTTCGCTGAAAACCAGAAAATGGTTTATCGGAACCGCTCTGGTATTGGTGCTGATAGTCGCCATTGTTTTCCTGTTCTCGGATCGTTTCTTCAATGCGGTACAGGGAAGATCTTCTTATGTACTGGAAGAAATGGAAGCCAGCGTCAACTACATCGAAGGTAATACAACACTTCTGACTCATGATGGAAATCTGCTGCGCTGTTCACAGGACGGTTTGATGGCGATGAACGATAAGGGAGGCGTTGTTTACGATATTCCCTTTACTATGACAGCGCCTTATGCTGTCAGTGCAGGTGATTATGTATCTGTTGCAGATCGACTGGGCATGTCTCTGGTCGTTATCAAAGGTGGACAGACTGTCGTTTCCCTGACAACGGAAAGTAATATTCTGCTGAATACCGTTAATGAGCTGGGTGAGTCCTGCGTAGTACTGAGTGCTTCTAACGGTAATATCGTTAACCTCTATGATGTCAACGGACAGACTCTGATGCAGCGTCGTACTTATGCAACGACGGACGGCATCCCCATGGCCCTTGCGGTGTCTGCCGACGGCAGCAGAATGGCAACTGTCTACGTAAATTATACCGGTGCAGAACTGGCCAGCATCATCACTATCTTTGATCTGACAGAAACCGGATCATCTCTGGTAGATCGTATCGTTGGCAGTGTTAGTTTTACAAATTGTGTTATCAGTGATATTAAATTTGTCGGAGAGTATCTGTTCTATGCCGGAACAGATCGTATGGGAGAGCTGACCTCCAGTGCCGGTGTCAACACGGTATGGGAAACAGAGCTCCGCTATGAGATCAAGACTCTGGCAATGACAGAAGACTTCTATGTCATCCTTTACGGAGATGGACAGGCTGGTGTTGCACTTCCGGCGGAGAATAATATTGTTGTGTACAGTTATAACGGCGAGGTGTTAAATCAGTTCTATGTGGATCTGGCAGGTTATGTCGATGCGTGGAACGACACAGTCATCTATTCCGAAGGTCGTGTTTATTATGGCATCAGTTCTACCGGAAAGCCTAAGTGGACTTTGAGCACCGGTGATGTATATGGAAAACTGGTTGCTTATGAGAACAACAAGACCGTAGCGGTAACCCAGAATGCAAAGATCCGTTTCTATAAAGTAACTCTGAGAGGAGTCGACGGAGAATATGTGGATTAATTATCTGCCCTATATCGTGGATGGAGTCTGCCTGGTGGTTTTGCTCGGGTTCTTTATTTCCGGCTGGAAAGCTGGTTTTGCTTCCAGCATGGTGAAGACCTGCAGTTTTCTGATCGCTATCGTGATCACCTTCTTCCTCTATTCCAAAGTGACAGCATTTTTGTGTCAGGCGGGGTTGGAGCAGGCGATCGTAGAGCACATCCAGATCGAGACGGAAGAGATCTCTCTTCTGAATCTGCCGGGGATCGTTAAATATCAGTTAACTGAGAACAATACGGCAATGGTCTATGCTGCTCTGGGCGTCACCAGTATGATGTCCTATCTGAAGCATGCGTTAGCAAGGATCATCATCAATGGCATTTCTATTGTGGTGGTCTTTGTCGGATCAGCGATCCTGCTGAACCTGATCGCCAAGCAGCTGCGTCATGTCAACAAGATCCCTCTGGTCGGACTGGTCAATGAACTGTTAGGTGCAGTCTGCTCATTAGTCGTAGGCTATGTACTCATCATGTTCTCTGTTTTTGTGATCACTTCCATGGCTACCAGTGTGGAAGGGTTGCAGGTTCTGGCGGATGCCGTCGATCAGAGTTATGTTGCTGTTCTGATGCAAAAAGTCAATCTGTTTAATAACTGGTTGATCAGAATCATCTGATCCCTGTTGACAAAAAACCGCTTTGCAAGTATAATACCAATTACGCTTATTGGTTTGGAGCTAAGAGCGGCCTGGAGAAGTACTCAAGTGGCCGAAGAGGCGCCCCTGCTAAGGGTGTAGGTCGGGAAACCGGCGCGAGGGTTCAAATCCCTCCTTCTCCGCTAACAAAGGTTCGTCTGAAGACGAACCTTTATTTTTTTCTAAAAACCAGGTAATCACAGATGTTTAAGAATAAAAGAATGGAGCAGCTGGACTCAGCACTGTCCTCCAGATTTGTTGTGCCGGTCATCGCGGAAAATATGTTTACCATTGCAACGACCATGATCACTACGCAGGTGATCAGTACCATCAGTTCCAGCGCGCTGGCTGCAATCGGTATGGCAAACACAGTATGGAATGTTATTGTGGCTTTGTTTTCAGTTGTGACAACGGGTACCGTCCTTCTTGTGGCAAGACAGATCGGTGCCGAGCAGTATGAAGAAGCTTCTGATACGATCGAACAGTCTATATTGCTGAGTATTGCCGGCTCCCTTCTGATCAGTATCGTTGGAGTGATCAGTGCTACGGGATTATTGCGACTTCTGATGCCTACAGCGGAGGAAGCTCTGTTTATGGAAGCGGTACGCTATTATCGTATCGTCCTATTATCTCTGGCCGGTCTTGTCACGACATCCATGTTGTCCGGAGTATCCAGAGGTATGGGTGATAGCCGGACTCCTCTGGTAGCCAATACGACGATGAATCTATCGCTGGTATTGTTTGCATGGCTGTTTGTCAACAGACTGCACATGGAAGAGATCGGCGCGGGTCTAGCTTATGTAGGATGTCGCCTGATCGGCATAGCAATTATGCTATATAGTATAATAGGAAGAAACAGACTACTACATATACGAATTCGAGAGATATTTAAGCCTCATTTTGATACGATCAGACATATCTGCATGATCGGACTTCCGGTATCGATCGAGAGTATATTTGTTCAGGTGGGATACCTGGTCGCGGGCAGTATGAGCATCGCGCTAGGTACATTCAGGTCTACTGTATACCAGGTCATGAATACACTGACAAATTTCACTTCGATCCCTCAGGCAATCTGTGCTGCCATTACCATGACAGCGGTAGGACATCTGTTAGGAGCGAAGAAGGAAAAAGACTCAAGGAAAGCAGCAAACTTTATCTACATTGCAGGAATGGTAACATCGGCTGTTCTTGTAGCAGGGCTGTTCCTTGGGGGAAGATTCTTTGTATCGATCTATTCCTCGGATGAGGCGGTCATACAGAAAACGATAGAAAACTTCTGGATCCTCATTCCCTATACGGCAGTGTGTATGGGAGTCAATTGCACAGACCCGCAGTTAAGGGCGGGGGGAGACGTACGTTTTGTCATGTGCAGTACACTGATCGCTGTATGGGTAATTCGCTTACCACTCACGTATCTGTTCTGTTTTATCCTGGACTGGGGTGAGATGGGAATCTATGCGGCCAATACAATAGCCTTGCTGCAAAGAGCACTGGTTGGCATAGTCAGAAGATCCGGAAAAAAGTGGATCAAAAAGACAGTTTGAAAAAATGTGACAAAAATGTAAATTTCCGTTGACAAATAGAAACGGAGATGTTATATTAACACTCACCCACTGATAGAGGAACAACAGAGATGCTGTCACCAAAAATCAGTGTGATACTTCTCATCAAAACAATGTTGAGATAACAACTTAAAAAACTTCAAAAAACTTTGAAAAAAGTGTTGACAGCGAAAATAAGTTGTAGTATCATATAGGAGTTGTCGCCACCAAACGACAACGCGAACTTTGAAAATCGAACAGTGTAACATCTGAGAACGAAACTCATCTCGAAAGAGTGAGTATCGTGAAAGAGATAAGTGTAAAGCAATTTATACTCGATCAATTCACAAAGTAATTTAAAACTTAGCGAAAGCAAGTAACAAGATCAAATTTAAGAGTTTGATCCTGGCTCAGGATGAACGCTGGCGGCACGCTTAACACATGCAAGTCGAACGGAGATATTGAAGCTTGCTTTGATATCTTAGTGGCGGACGGGTGAGTAACACGTGAGCAACCTGCCTTTGAGAGAGGGATAGCTTCTGGAAACGGATGGTAATACCTCATAACGTAGTTTAAGGGCATCCTAAGACTACCAAAGATTTATCACTCAAAGATGGGCTCGCGTCTGATTAGATAGTTGGTGAGGTAACGGCCCACCAAGTCGACGATCAGTAGCCGGACTGAGAGGTTGAACGGCCACATTGGGACTGAGACACGGCCCAGACTCCTACGGGAGGCAGCAGTGGGGAATATTGCACAATGGG
>JAZUIK010000133.1:0-2812 GCA_045642205.1 Bianqueaceae bacterium | reverse complement strand
CACCACAGTACTCCCGGTAAGCTGGCAGAAATGGAAGAGACTCTGGAGATGCAGCGTTTCTTTATCGAGAAGCAGATGCAGAGCGGTGAGGATCGTTCCGAGAAGATCCGTGATCTGGATTCTCAGTTCCATGAACTGCTTTATGAAGCATCCGGTTCTCAGGTGCTGATCGATGTGCTCCAGCTGATGCACAAGAAGATCACCAAGTACAGAAAGGCTTCCATGAGCCGATCCAATCGTGCACAGGAATCCTGGAACGAACACAGAGCGATCTATGCGGCTCTTCTTGCCGGTGAGGCAGAAGAAGCAGAAGCGGCTGCCATCGAGCATATCCACTTTGCCAAGGACCGCATTGCCAATATGGAAGAAGTCAACTAATCTAAAGAAAGAGTAAGGAAAACAATTATGGGACTTACAATTGCACAGAAGATCATCAAGAATCATATGCTTTCCGGCGATCTGACTCCCGGCAGTGAAGTCGGTCTTCGTATCGATCAGACCCTGACCCAGGATGCTACCGGAACCATGGCTTACCTGGAACTGGAGGCTATGGGTATCGAGCATGTAAAGACAGAAAAGTCTGTCGCTTACATCGACCACAACACCCTGCAGTCCGGCTTTGAAAATGCCGATGACCATCGTTATATCCAGTCCGTTGCCAAGAAGTACGGTGTATGGTATTCCCGCCCCGGCAATGGTATCTGCCATCAGGTCCATCTGGAGCGTTTTGGTGTTCCCGGAAAGACCCTGATCGGTTCCGATTCCCATACCCCCACCGCCGGTGGTATCGGTATGCTGGCATTCGGTGCCGGTGGTCTGGATGTAGCTGTTGCTATGGGCGGTGGTGCTTACTACATCACTATGCCTAAGATGTATAAGGTCAATCTGTCCGGTAAGCTCACCAAGGGTGTTACCGCCAAGGATGTCTCTTTGGAGATCCTGCGTATCCTCTCTGTCAAGGGTGGCGTCGGTGCTATCATCGAGTGGGGCGGAGAAGGCGTCAAGACCCTGTCCGTTCCGGAGCGTGCTACCATCACCAACATGGGAACCGAGCTGGGTGCTACCACCTCTATCTTCCCCGCTGACGAGACTACCAGAGAGTTCTTGAAGATGCAGGGACGTGAGGAAGTCTATGTGGAGATGAAGAGTGATGACGATGCTGTATATGATCGTATCATCGATATCGATCTGACTACCCTGGAACCTCTGATCGCTTGTCCTCATATGCCTGACAATGTGGTTAAGGTATCTGAGATCGCAGGCCTTAAGGTGGATCAGGTATGTGTCGGTTCCTGCACCAACTCCTCTCTGTATGATATGCTGAAGGTTGCTGCTATGCTGAAGGGAAAGACCATCGATCCTTCTGTCAGCATGAGCGTTTCTCCCGGATCCAAGCAGGTCCTTCGTATGCTGTCTGAGTGTGATGCCCTGAGCGATATCCTTGCCAGCGGAGCAAGACTCTTAGAGTGCACCTGCGGTCCCTGTATCGGTATGGGATTCTCTCCCAACAGTGCCGGTGTTTCTCTTCGTACCTTCAACCGTAACTTCGAAGGACGCAGCGGTACCAAGGATGGTCAGGTCTATCTGGTATCTCCCGAGACGGCTGTTGCTGCCGCTCTGACCGGTGTGATCACCGATCCCAGAGAACTGGCAAAGGATGTAGAGATGCCCGGATATTTCCGTATCGATGACAGCGCTGTCCTGGAGCCTGCTACTGTAGAAGAGGCTGCTGATCTTACCGTACAGCGTGGTCCCAACATCAAGCCCATTCCGGAAGGAAAGCCTGTTACCGATGAGATCGAGGCTTGCCTGACTTTGAAGGTCGGTGACAATATCACCACAGACCATATCATGCCTGCAGGAGCTAAGATCCTTCCTTATCGTTCCAATGTTCCCAAGCTGTCTGAGTTCTGTTTCGGTGTCTGTGATCCTGAGTTTCCCGCAAAGGCAAAGGCTGCCGGTCAGACCTTTGTTGTCGGTGGTTCCAACTATGGTCAGGGATCTTCCCGTGAGCATGCAGCCATGGTGCCTCTGTATCTGGGAGTTCGTGCTGTCATTGCCAAGAGCTTTGCTCGTATCCATATCGCTAACCTGATCAACTTCGGTATCCTGCCTCTGACTTTTGCTAATCCTGAGGATTATGACAAGTTAGAGCAGGGAAGTGCACTGAAGCTGACCAATGTCTGGGAAGGTCTGGACAGCGGTAAGGTCACTCTGGTTGACGGAGACAAGTCCTATGAACTGAACTGCAGCTTTACCGAGAGACAGAAAGAGATCCTCAAGGCCGGCGGTCTTCTGAACTACACCAAGATGAGCCAGGAATGATCCGGTAAACGAGCGTTACTGAGAAGATACATTGGTTTTATGGGAATCAAATAAAAAGGAATTCAAAAAATGAGCGAAAACTATAATGCATATATCGATCAGGCTGTGGAGCAGTTCCGCACCCTGATCACCCAGCAGCTGGAAAGAGAAAACCGTATGGAAGAGGGAGCAAAGGCTAAAGACTTTACTACCATGGATACCATTACGGTAGGTCTGGTTCCCGGAGACGGTATCGGTCCCATCATCTTTGAGTCTGCGAAGAAGGTTATTGAAGTCCTTCTGAAGGACGAGATCGCTACCGGCAAGATCCTTCTTAAGGATATCGAAGGTCTGACCATCGAGAATCGTCTGGGAAAGCAGCAGCCCGTTCCTACGGAAGTACTTGCTGCCATCAAGGAATGTGATGTCCTTCTGAAGGGACCCACCACCACTCCTAAGGGTGGTACCATGGAATCCGCTAACGTTGCTCTGCGCCGTGAGTTGGATC
>JAZUIK010000132.1:0-2716 GCA_045642205.1 Bianqueaceae bacterium | reverse complement strand
AACATCCTCAGCGATGATGACCAGTGCCTTACCGGTCTGTACGATCTGCTCCAGCAGAGGAAGGACTTCCTGAATGTTGGTGATCTTCTTATCGGTGATCAGGATGAAAGGATCGTCCAGACGAGCTTCCATCTTGTCCATGTCGGTGCACATATAAGCTGAAAGGTATCCACGGTCGAACTGCATACCTTCAACCATATCCAGCTCAGTCTCCATGGTCTTGGACTCTTCAACGGTGATAACGCCGTCGTTTCCAACCTTCTCCATAGCATCAGCGATCAGGGTACCGACTTCCTCGTCTCCTGCGGAGATGGAAGCGATCTGAGCGATGTGAGCCTTGGAGCTCACGGGAGTGCTGATGCCCTTGATGGACTCAACTGCACAGTCAGTAGCCTTCTTCATACCCTTACGAAGGATGATAGCGTTAGCGCCTGCAGCGATATTCTTAACACCCTCGTGGATCATTGCCTGTGCCAGAACGGTAGCGGTGGTGGTTCCATCACCTGCGATATCGTTGGTCTTGGTAGCAACTTCCTTGACCAGGGCAGCACCCATATTCTCAAAAGGATCTTCCAGTTCGATTTCCTTAGCGATGGTAACACCATCGTTGGTGAACAGGGGAGTTCCGTACTTCTTGTCCAGAACAACATTACGGCCCTTGGGTCCGATAGTAACCTTAACGGTATCTGCCAGCTTGTCGACACCATTTAAGAGTGCCTGACGAGCCTCAGCACCAAACTTAAGCTCTTTTGCCATGTTATTTTTCCTCCAAAATTACTTAATCTTCGACGATAGCACTCGCTTAGTCTTCGACAATAGCGAGGATGTCGCTCTGTCTAAGAATGGTATATTCTTCGCCTTCCAGCTTGACTTCTGTTCCTGCATACTTGGAGCAGATGACCTTCTGGCCGACCTTGACTTCCATAACTACTTCCTTACCCTCAACGATTCCGCCGGGGCCTACTGCGATAACAACAGCTTCCTGGGGCTTTTCCTTTGCGTTACCGGTAAGAACGATGCCGGACTTGGTGGTCTCCAGAGCTTCCTGCTGCTTTACGACAACTTTGTCGCCTAAGGGAACTAATTTCATAACCATAACCTCCTGTGAGATAATGCTTGTATCAGCGTGTAACACGCGCTAATGTCATCTTTTCATTAATTAGCACTCAACAACACAGAGTGCTAACATCGTGATATACTGTATCACTCCACCCTGCATTTGTCAAGCAAAGTGACCATGCAAAAATGTAAACGTTCTGTTTCAAGTGACAACAACCATGTTATAATATCATATATTGCATCAAAAGAACAGAACGAAAAATCAACCCCAATCGGAAAGGAGGTCCTCATGCCTGTAGGAATCATTGCGGAATATAATCCCTTCCACAACGGTCATCAATATCAGTTGGAGACCGCCCGTCAGCTTGCCAGAAATGCAGGTATCGAAGATGATCGTGTCATCGTCGCCATGAGCGGCAATTATGTCCAGCGCGGCACACCGGCTGTTATCGACAAGTTTTACCGCACGCGCCTTGCTCTTGAGGGTGGTGCTTCTCTGGTCCTGGAACTCCCTACTCTGTATTCTACCGCTACCGCCGAATGGTTCGCCTATGGTGGTGTCTCTACCCTGATGCATTCCGGTATTGTAGACGCTATCAGCTTCGGCACCGAGAATTATGATCCGGCAGTCTTCGAAAAAGTAGCCGATCTTCTGTCAGAGGAACCGGAGGCTTATAAACAGGCATTAAAGTCATCCCTGGCAACGGGAATGACCTATGCGAAGGCCAGACAGACTGCACTGGAGAGCATTTTGAAGGTCCCTGTTCCCACTGAACCCAACCAGATCCTGGCTCTCGAATATTTCAAAGCTATCAAACGTCTCGGGGCTTCCGATACCTTACCTGAACCTAAGATCCTTCCCGTAGAAAGAAAAGGAGCTCAGCATAATGCAGAGCAGGCTGCTGCCGGCTATGCGCCCGCATCATTGATCCGTGAGATGCTTCTGAACAACTCCTACAGCATCCTGAATCTGGCTCTGTTATGTGACTGGCTTCCCATCTCGTCCCTGGACCTTCTCTCCGAACTGCGTGATACCCGCGGGGACCGCGCCTATGTAAATCCGGAGACCATGTTCAATTCTCTGCAGTATGCCCTTGCCAATCACACACCGGAAAGTCTTTCCCACATCGATGAGATCGCCGAGGGGCTGGAGAATCGTATCCTTTCTGTTGCTTCCGAGGCAAAATCTCTGGATAAGCTGATCGAAGGCATCAAGTCCAAGAGATATACTCAATCTCGTATCCAGCGCATCTTGCTGAATGTTTTCCTTGGGATCACTACTGAACTGAAGGTCTCTCTTCACTTTAATGAAGGACCTTCCTATATCCGCGTTCTCGGTGTAAGAAAAGGTGACGAGGATCTGTTATCCAAGTTATCCGCTAATGCCTCTCTTCCTCTTCTGATCCGTCCCGTAGATGACCAGAAGAACCTTCCTCCCACAGCCTATGCGGCATTCCAGGAGGAGCTTCGCTTCACAAGACTGTTCCAGCACCTGGATCCCACCGCTCCTTCGAATGAACTGAGCGTCGGATTGATCCGGGAGTGATGAGTCCCTGTTCTTAACTTAATCATCATAACGAAAAACACCTGTGATCTTTATCCACAAGGATAGTTTCACAGGTGTTTTACAATTCGATCCAATAATAATGTCGAAGAT
>JAZUIK010000131.1:0-5019 GCA_045642205.1 Bianqueaceae bacterium | reverse complement strand
GAGCCTGATTTCGATAATCCTTTCGTCAGAGAGACCATGCTGGATGTAGCAAAGTATTATCTGGATCTGGGCGTTGATGGTTTCCGCTTCGATGCTGCCAAATATATCTATTTCGGTGAAGTCACTCCCAACGTAGCCTTCTGGACCTGGTATATCCGTGAACTCAAAGCGATCAAAAGCGATGTCTATACTGTCGCGGAGGTATGGGATTCCGACAGCATGACCGACAATTACTACAGAGCTTTAAACTGTTTTGACTTTACCACCGCTCAGGTCAATGGTCTGATCGCTGAGACAGCTCAAAAGGGAGATGTAAACAGATTCACTGCTTATACGGAAGCATACCTTAACAATGTCACTCCTTTGAGAGATGACGCCATGCTGCTCTATTTTATCTCCAACCATGATATGGACCGTGCCGCAGGTTATCTGACGGAAGCCAGTGGATATATGCGCATGGCTGCCAACCTCTATCTGCTCTCTCCCGGTTCTCCCTTTATCTACTATGGTGAGGAATTGGGTATGAGAGGTTCCCGGGGTGGTGCCAACACGGATGCCAACCGTCGTCTGGCCATGGTCTGGGGTGATGAAGATACTGTTAGGAACCCGGAAGGAACTACCTATGATCCTGAAAAACAGATCACGAGTACAGCCGCATCCCAGTCCGCAGATCCTGCCAGCCTTTACAATCACTACAAAAAGCTTCTGATGATCCGTCAGGCTAACCCGGAGATCGCCAGAGGTTCCTACGAAGCACTGGACTTCAGGAACACCAAGGTGGGCGGTTTCATCGCCACCTACGAAGGCTCCTCTGTCTGCGTCATCCACAACACCACCGGCTCCACTGTTACCGTCGACCTTAATGATGTCACCGCTCTTCCCTTCACTCTGATCAGTGCCATGGTTGGCGTAGAAGGCATGCTGGATGCCGACGGAATCAAGATGACCATCGATGCTACCTTAAACGGTACTCTTCTCACCATCTCTCCCCAGACCAGCGTAGTCCTTCGCACAGAATAATACGCAGTTGGGGTCAGAGCAGATCTGTACATTGAAAAAACACCTGTTGGAAACAGAGAATCTGCTTTCAACAGGTGTTCTTTATTTGGCATATGAATTGACTTTTCTACAATCCGGAGCACAGATCTGCTCTGACCCCAACTGCTTAGATATACTCGCGATCAGATGGTGATCTTGCGATTACGTGCAGTAACTTCCCAGGTCTCCACGATCTTGCCGTTCTGAGCTACTAAGAGTTCAGGATACAGGGCTGAAGTAGGACAGATATGGAAGGGAGCGGCATACAGGACCGTACCGATGGCAGGTCTCTCATTTTCTCTTCCTTCAGGCATCTTCAGTACCAGATGTTCTTCGTTCTGCATGACCTGGATGCAATCCTCATAACCGGCCACTACGGCTCTTGGAAGAGCGGGATCTGCAGCGACAGCCTTATATCCCAGATCCAGAGTAAAGACACCCTCTGCAGGATGAGAGACAACTCTGGTAAGGAGCATGGCACCGATGGGGAATTCCAGATCGGGGAAGTTGGTTGCATAACCATAGTCCTGGATCAGACAGGTTCCGGGAGAAAGGAAGGATCCTTCTTCATCTGTATGACAGGGGAAGGAAGGGGTTCCGCCCATGACCATGATTCCGCAGTCGATACCCTCTGCCTCTACCTTCTGTTTCAATGCATAGACAGGAGAGACATCTTCCTTGGTACGTCCGTTACGATCATCAAAATCATTTTCATGGCGCTGTCCGTCATATACATGCATACCGCGGACACAGATGCCTTCCATTGCATCAGCACTCTTAAAGAGATCATAGGCAGGGCCGGGCTTGATACCGGTACGATCCAGTCCGGTATTGATATCCAGAAGGAAGTTTGCCTTGACACCATTTTTGACAGCCTCATCACTTAACAGCTGCACCTGACCTTCATCATCACCGATGGCGAAGAACTCCGTATTCGGATAGGCCTTCATCAATTTCACAAAACGAGCAATGTTGGGTCCTACCAGAGGATATGCCAGGATCACACGCTTTGCTCCCACCTCTGCCACCATCTCTGCTTCAGCAATCGTTGCACACTTAAACTGATCAATACCTTTAGACAGGATCAGCTTCATAAAGCCGGCACTCTTGTGGCTCTTGACATGGGGCCAAAGACGTTTGACATCTCCGGCGATCTCCACCATACGGCGGATATTTTCTTCCAGGATATCCTTATAGTACACAAGAGAGGGAGAGATGATCTCCTTCTCATCCTGCAGCTGATACATTTTAGGGTCCATAGTGATCATGGGATTTCCTTCTTTCTCTTTTCGAAATGGGTGATCGACCAATCACTTTGTGTCGATCGGATACTATTCACTCAGGAGTTGCTGATAAAAACGTAAAGCCTTCATCAGCTCCTTCTTCGTGACATATTCATTGGTGGTATGGGCCTGGTCGATGGAACCTGGTCCGTAAAGCAGTGCCGGTATTCCAAGAGACGTAAAGTATGTCTGGTCACAGCATGCCGGGAAAGCATCCACGACGGGTTCTTCCTGAAAAACTCTTCTATAGGCTTCCTGACAGGTCCTGACTGCTTCCGAAGTTGGATCCAGATATCCTGCCTTGACATCGATGTAAGGATCAAAGATCAGTTCGATCCCTTCCTGTACTCCGCCCATCTCTTCGATCTTATGTCGGATAAGCTTTTCGAAATGCTCTGCACTGTCTCCGATACAGGGTCTGGTATCGATGGTCATGGTACAGATCTCAGGGATCACGTTATCTTTCAGACTGGAGTGGATCTCTGTCATACACATGGTCGCAGAAGGCAGTACTGACTGCTCTCTTTTAGACAGATCCTTGCAGACCTCTTCCACCGCCAGAGTCACTCTGGCTGCTGCATGGATCGGATCCACGAACAGGTGAGGTTTTCCTGCATGACCGGACTTACCGATCACCGTCACATGATATCTGAGCGCCCCTCGGTGAGCCACATGGATCTGGTTCAGGGTCGGTTCACCGATGATAGCAACCTTCACCTCTCCCAGTACACCACTTTTCGCAAGAAGCTGAGAACCTGTACCGTAGATCTCTTCATCTGCCACGAATGCCAGACGGAAGGGAACTGTCTTACCATGGTCCTTTGCCCAGACAGCGGCTGCCATCATGGCGGCAATGCCGCCCTTCATATCACAGCTGCCGCGGCCATAAAGGACCTCGTTTTTCTCTGTTAAGGTAAAGGGATTGCTGTCCCAGCCATCCGCCACCGGTACCGTATCCATATGACCGGTCAGGACAACAGAGGGTGCCTTTGCGTCACTTCCTTCAAGGATATCGGTATACAGATTGCTCCTACCCTCAGCCACCTCTTGCAGGTGACAGGTAAAGCCCTCTTCTTCCAACAGTTCCCTGATCTTCTGTGCACAGATCGTCTCATTTCCCGGAAGATTGACCGTATCGATATGGATCAGTTCTTCCAGATATTTCAGGCACAGCGCTTCATAATCTCGCTTCATTTATCGGATCCTTTTTCTGAAAAAGTCCTCTGCTCTGGGGATGATCAGATCATACAAAAGGAAGGTAATGCTTCCGATCACAAAGAACAGAGCCATGACCCACCAAACTTCCGTCTGAGGGATCAATACCAGCATGACCAGTGCCTCCAGTGCTGCCATGATGACATTGCAGACTAAAAGCTTTACCACGATGGATATCATCTTTGGCAATCTGTCAAAACTCTTTCGGAAGATCGGATACCATCCGTACAGGCAAAAAAACATCAGGTTTTCCTCGATGTCAGAGACAAGAAGGAACGCCAGAAGTCCCGTTACGACCCAGGCAGCGATATGGAACTTTCGTCCGTATTGTTGTCCTACTGGGATCAGACACATTCCTGCCAGTAAAGCCGCACTGTAGGATCCTACACCGATCAGATTTCCCAGGATCAGGATCACCACCGCCAGTGATGCGATCAAGGATGTCAGGACAAGGCCTTTTGTATGTTTTTTCTGATCCATGGATCAGATCTCAAAATCCAGACAGCTGCGGATGGCGGTATAAGGACGGACCTTTCCGTTCGCTACTGCTACGTGCTCGGGATGAACGGCATAACCCTTTAAGGATGCTTCATCCTCAAAGGTGGAATCCAGCATCAGATCGGCTGTAGAAGAAGCCAGCCTTTCGGTATAGACCTTGATGTCTACAAGTCCGGGAATCTTTCCGGAGAGTCCTTCCAGACCTTCCTTGATACCGGCCTTGATAAGTGCCTTTTCTTCGGGGGTGAACTCGTCTCTAAGGTTCCAGAGAATAATATGCTTTACCATTTTTTGTTCCTCCTATGGTATTTTTACTTAAGTTATTTATTGTTACGTTCCGGCAGCTCACTGATCAGTGCGGCTGAAAGAACGATAACGGTTCCGATGATCTCCCCTATGCCCATCGTTTCCGAAAGGAGCAGTGCGGAGAGGAGTACGGCTAAGACAGGATCGATATAGCTCATGAAAGCGACGCTCTGTGCCGGCAGTTTTTCCATAGAGCTAAAATACAGTGCATAGGCACAGCCTGTATGTACGATACCTACGATCAATACCATCCATATGGTCAAAGAGTCCAGGCCTGTCCATACCGGTCTTTCCTTGATGAGAACATAAGGAACGAGCACGATCCCTGCCATCAAAAGTTGGACCAATGTCCTGTCGATGGACCGGATATCTTTCAGCTGCTTGTTCAACAGGATGACACAGGCATAGAGGCACGCTGCTCCCAGTCCGAGTAACACTCCCCGAAATCCTTTTCCTAAGGAAGTTACACTTTGAGGAGCGATCACTCCTGATACCAGGACCATACCCAGCAGTGCGGCCAGGATACACAGGACTTTCTTCAGGGACATCTTCTCCTTCAGCACCAAAGGAGATAAAGCCATCACAATGACCGGTGCCATATAGTAGCACAATGTAGCTGTTGCTACTGAAGTATAATTATAGGCTTCAAACAGCAATATCCAGTTAAATCCGATGCAGC
>JAZUIK010000130.1:0-4882 GCA_045642205.1 Bianqueaceae bacterium | reverse complement strand
CGAGGTCGAGTTCGTTCAGTATCTTCCCGAGGCTCATCTGATCAATGCTGTTTCCGCTCTTTGCGAGGACAGCCCTGTCCAGATCGGTTCTCAGAGCGTTTATAGAATGAACACCGCTGTGGGCGGAAACTTCGGCGCATTTACCACCAACAGAAGCGCATCCATCGTTAAGGCTATCGGCTGCAAGAGCACCCTGATCGGCCATTGCGAGGAACGTAACGATAAGAAGGGCATTCTGGCGGAGGCTGGTGTCACCGATACCGCAGCTGTCAATCGTCTGCTGAACCAGGAGATCAAGTGCGCTCAGGCAGAGGGCCTGACCGTAGCTTACTGCATCGGCGAGACTTCTGAAGAGCAGCCCGAGTGGGAAAAGGTCCTTGGCGAGCAGCTGGACATCGGTCTGGACGGTGTTGACAAGAGCAAGGTGGTTATCGCTTATGAGCCCGTATGGTCCATCGGACCCGGAAAGACTCCCGCAGGAAAAGAGTACATCACCAAGATCGCTAAGTTCGTCAAAGAGCGTACCGGCGGTATGGACGTTGTATACGGTGGTGGTCTGAAGACTGATAATGCAGAAATGCTGGCATCCATCGATGAGATCGATGGTGGTCTGATCGCACTGACCCGTTTCCAGGGTGAGATCGGTTTCTATCCCGAGGAGTACCTGGAGATCATCAAGCTGTATCTGGGTAAGTAATGGCTTGAAGCCTGATATAAAAGTAAAACGGCATCCGTTAGGGTGCCGTTTTTGCGTATCTTGAACTCTGCCTTGAAAATGTACATCGTTGTCGGTACAATGAGGAGAGCATTTTACTTTTGTTTGCCAGGAGGCTGAAATGAACTGTGAACTGACGAAAGAGATCAATGAACTGATCCGCAGCTATATCAAAAAGGGACATACTTCGGTGTCTTATGCTGTCATGATCGATGGAGAACTGATCGCCAATGATTCCCTTGGAACCACCGGCGGCTTAGATCCTGTGCCGGCAACCGTGGACAGTACCTATAATGTTGCTTCCTTATCAAAGATCTTTACCGCCGCCGCTGTTATGAAGTGTGTAGATATGGGAAGACTGGAACTGGATACCCCTGTGATCCAATATCTTCCCAACCTGAAGACTTTAAACGAGGGCTTTGAGAAGATCACGTTGCGCCAGTGCTTGTCCCATAGTTGTGCGCTTCCCGGAACTCAGTGGATCGATTTCTCCGTCTCCGATCAGAGCGAGGTGGAGTTCTATAAAGATGCTTTTCAGTATTTTTCTGATTCCTATCTGAAGGCAGAGCCCGGCCGCTTCTCTGTGTATTGTAATGATGGTTTTACCCTGGCAGAGATGTGTGTCGCTGCGGTCAGTGATGAGAAGAGTTTCAGCGAGTTTACCCGTGTCCATGTGACAGATCCTCTGGGAGCGTATTCCAGCCGATTTGCCGGAAGTTATAATCCGGATTATACCCTGGTCGCTCAGGGAAAAGCACCTCAGGAACTGGTGACGACCCAGGGTCTTGGCGGTCTGACCACCAGCATGAAGGATCTGGTGAAGTTTGCTTCTCAGTTTCTTCCTGATTACGGTGGATCTAATGTCCATATCCTGAGTGAGGCTTCCATGGCAGAGATCAAAAAGCCCCAGGGAAAGACATTCCTTAAGAAAGATACCAGCACACCGACCTATGGACTGGGCTGGGACAATGTGAACTATCAGCTGCCGGAGTATGATCTGGGTGAGGGATGCCTGCGTAAAGGTGGTGCCAGTTTCCAGTTTGGCTCCAACATGATGGTGGTCCCCAAGTACAATGCAGTAGTAGCGGTCTCCCAGACCTATGACTGTGGCCTGAATCCCAGAGATCTTTCTCTGAAGATGCTGGCCCTGTGCTTGATGGAAGTGAAGGGTATCAACATGACCCGTCACAAGGTGGTCTCTGAGAACTTCAAAAAGAAGTGGGGCGGCGACTATGTGGACAATAATGGTCTGATGCATTTTTCTTTCCATGGTACCCGTTTGTATATCTTCCGTGAGGGTTCCGATGATACCAAGAGCGAGATGTTTGAACTGTCTTTGGCTAACACCGGAAGAGGCTTTGTGTCCAAGGATGGCCACAAGGTCGTCTTTGAACAGGCAAACGGCAAGCAGTATGCCCTGGTGGAGTATGATGGTCTTACGGCACCTCTGGCGGAGAAACTGAAGAAGACAAAAGATTTAAGCGCCACCTGGAAGAAGCGCCTGAAGAAGAAATATGTGATCATCGACCTGAAGTGGTTCGATGAGAATATCGTGGATATGAACGCGGGCTTTACCTTGAATCCCTTAGGAGAAAATCAGGGCTATATGGCTGCCTCCTTCTCCGGTGGAACCTCCGGTGTAACGGATGTTCCTTTAAAGCCTGTCAATGCCAACGTGGCAACCGGCTTCTTAGATGCACCGGATAATGCCAGCCGTGATCAGGTTACCACCATCTTCCATAAGGACAAGGGCAAAGAGTACTGCGTCACCAACTCCTACACTTATGTCGACACAACTTCCCTGAAGGACTATGTGTCCGATGAGGAGTGCATGAAAGAAGCGGAAGCAAAGGAAATTGCTGCTTCCTCTACAGGAAAGAAACTGTCTGCAGCATTCCATATCACCAAGGAACATCCTTTAAAGAGTGTAAAAAATCTGTACGAGAACAATTATCGCTGCCTGATCCTGAATGAAGCGCTTAATACAGTCACGGATACTTTGATGTATGCCTTTGACAAGGAGAGCGGTGAGCCGGAGGGCTTTAAGGAAATGATCAGCGGTTACCTGCTGATCACCAAGAAACCTGAGGGAAAGCGATAAAAGGATAAGATCGATGTTATATATCATTCGTCATGGAAAGACGGACTGGAATAAGGAACTCAGGATCCAGGGAAGAACGGATGTCCCGCTGAATGAAGAGGGAAAACGGTCAGCGCTGGAGGCGGGCGAAGCCGCAAAGGAGTGTCACTTTGATCTCTGCTATGTGTCTCCCCTAGTGAGAGCCAAAGAAACGGCGGAACTGTTCCTGAAAGGCATGGGGAAGGAAAATGAGATCCCCATGATCACGGATGATCGTCTGGTGGAAATGAGTTTTGGCTGCTATGAGGGCGTGGATGGAACCATGAAGCTCCCGGAAAGCCCCATTGCTTCTTTGTTCCTGGATCCGGAGAACTATGTTCCGGGAGAAGGAGGAGAGACCTTTGAGGAGCTCTTTGAAAGAACGGGCAGTTTTCTAAGTGAGATAGTCTATCCGCTGCTGGAAGAGGGAAAGGATATCCTCGTTGTGGGACACGGCGCTATGAATTCCAGTATCGTCTGCCAGGTCAATCACGCGGAATTAAAGGACTTCTGGGCTCTCTCCATCGGAAACTGTCAGCTGCACCGACTGATCTGAAACCGTCGGATCCTGGCCGTAGTCACATGTGGATTCACTAAGGACCGGATATAGATCTGGTTCGGATCAAGACCTATAAAGGTAAGATACAGGTAAGAAAATGAAAAAGCAATTTGAAAGAATGACCCGTCTGGTGGGTGAGGAGGCTATGACCAAACTGGAGAACAGCCGTGTCATCGTCTTCGGTGTCGGTGGTGTCGGAGGTTACGTAGTGGAGGCCCTGGCGAGAGCCGGTGTAGGTGCCATCGACGTGGTGGATAACGATATCTTCTCCGAAACCAACCTGAACCGCCAGATCTTAGCCCTGCACTCTACCGTGGGAAGATCCAAGGTCAAGGTGGCAGGAGAGAGGATCCACGACATCAACCCGGACTGCAAGGTGACGGAATATGAGATGTTCTATCTTCCGGAGACAGCAGATCAGATCGATCTGTCCAAGGTGGATTATATCGTGGATGCCATCGATACGGTCAGTGCCAAGTTGGAACTGGTCATGCGGGCAAAGGAGCTGGGAATCCCGATCCTTTGCAGTATGGGTACCGGCAACAAGCTGGATCCCACCAAGCTGGCGGTGACGGATATCTATAAGACCAGCATCTGTCCCTTAGCCAAGGTCATGAGACATGAATGCAAGAAACGAGGTATCAAAAAACTGAAGGTCCTGTATTCCACTGAGCTTCCTATCAAAACCGCTAACGTAGTGGAGGGTGGACGCCGAGGCGTTCCCGGATCCAGTGCCTTTGTTCCTTCCGCAGCCGGATTGATCATCGCATCCGAGGTTGTGAGAGATCTGATCAAGTAAAAGAAAAGGAGAAAAACATGATCACCCCTAAGCCTTTATTCCGGGGCGCTCGTATTGCCCTGATCGCCCCTGCCAGCGGAATCAGCGCGGATCCCTCTATCCGTAAGGAAACTTTGGACAAGTGCGTGGAAACCCTGAAGACCATGGGCTTCGAGCCGGTTGTCTACCCCTCAGCTGACGACAATTACGGTTACCTTTCCGCTAAGGATGAGGTGCGTGCCAAGGATGTCATGGATGCCTTTACCGACGATTCCATCGATGGTATCTGGTGCATCCGCGGTGGATACGGTGTACAGAGAATGCTGGATCAGCTGGATTTTGAAGAGATCAAAAAGCATCCCAAGTGGTTTGGCGGTTACAGCGATATTACGGCCCTGCATATTGCCCTGAACCAGCTCTGTAATCTGGTGACCTATCATAGTCCCATGCCTTCCACCGAAGTAGCCAAGGGTATGGATGAGTATTCCACCTTCTGGCTGAACAAGGCATTGTTTGAGGGTCTGAAGGGTGAGCTGCCTTCCGCAGAGACCATGGTACCTTACCTGATGGATCCTGTAGCCGATGGCTGCGTAGAGGGAGACCTCTGCGGCGGTAATCTGTCTCTGGTATCTTCTTCTCTCGGAACTCCCTATGAGATCGATACCAAGGGAAAGATCCTGTTCCTGGAGGACATTTACGAGGGAATCTATC
>JAZUIK010000129.1:0-8348 GCA_045642205.1 Bianqueaceae bacterium | reverse complement strand
GTTACATGTTGGCATCCAGATAGTCTGCCAAAGCTTCATACTGTCCGGTATAGTAGTATTTTTCCAGAGTGAACCGATCCAAAGAGGAATACGCAAGGATATCCTGGAAAGCTTTTTCCCTAAGCCAGAAGCCATTATGGTATTCCTCACGGAGATCCTCAGCCTTCAGATGACGGGAGTATCCTTCGATAATGCCGTATTCCTTCATGTCGATCAGCTCTTCTAAGGTCAAAACAGGGATAAGGCGGTCTTTCGTTTCGGACCGATTGAGACCATGCTTCAAGGCAGCTTGATAAACTATCTGGGCATCCTGCCACATCTGATGGCAGATGGTCTCATAATAGGCCTTCATGTGATCGTAGTATTTCTTGATCGGAACATTTTCGAAATCTTTGGAGGTGAGAGGTTTACCATCCCAGTTCTCCAGTTTCCATCCGGTCAGCTTGGCATCTGTGCGGGGATCGAACAGTTCGGAATGTAAGACAGAGGGATCCTCCGTGAAGGAAAGCAGATCGATCTCACGGATCAGTTTCTCTGTTTCTTTCTCGTGAAGATACTCTACGGTAGTATAACGGATCGTATCGATAAAGCCGTCGTGGTCCTTATCCAGATAGTGGACTCTGGGATAACGCATTCCCTCGGAAGGACGAGGTCCCTCTGTATCCACCTGGTGGTCAACGCTTCCCTTAAACAGCGCCTGATAGTCGATATCCCATACTGCTTTTTCGGCATGGTACAGATGGATACGTCCATCGAAGGTACCGCGGTACAGCATGCCTTTTCCCTGGTAGTCGGTGTCGAACTCGGTACGATCACCGATCTGGTCTCCGCAGCGGCCAAAGCCGGGGACCTGATGCTCGACCTTGTCCTCCTGAGTGGAGAACATCTCTTCCCAGAGGACATCGACATCATCCTCGTCGAAGATCATGAAGACACCTGCCCAGTCGGGATGCCCCATGGCAATGTGACATCCGTCCATATAGGGGAGGTAGGTGCGGGTCGACTCTTCCCTGGTAGCAGCCATGTGACCATGGAGCTTAGTTAAAAGACCATCATCCTTCAGCCATTCGGGACGATCCTGCATGGAAGTATAGTCAAAGGTGGGTTGATCGTAGTTGACGAAGGTCAGCTGCATGTCCAGAGAATGGCGGTGATCCTTAGAGGTGTTGCCGTTGAGTTCATAGGCCAGCTCGAACTCGGAGATCTTTCCGCTGTAACGTTCCTGTCCTTTAGCAAGGATACCACCCTGGATCACATCGTTGTGGAGTGTGTCACCCACACGCATGACCATTTCGGGACACTGATCGTTATTAAAATCATACCAGGCAATGGGCGTCTCCCAGGAAAGATCCGGATGGGAAGAGTAGCTGTTGGTGAAGAAACCGTTACCCTGGACATTCATGTGGTATTCAAATCCCTTGCCGTAGGCCTGCTCGTCCGGGTAAGTCAGAGAGGCAAAGTCCAGGTAGGACATGCGATGGTCTCCGTCCAGAGAAATGTGGGTCTTGTTGGACCAGGGACACCAGGTCTGACCGGGGAAGAGGTGGTAGTATTCCGCTTCCGGTGCACCGTCACCATCGATGTCGATGGCACGATAGAAGAAGTCATTCTGCGTATCGAAATGTCCATCATCGTTTTTGTCGATAAGGAGGGAGAAGGTGCCCCAATCCTTACGGATGGGATTCCAGGGATTCCTTCCATGGTTGACTTTGAAAGCGATGTTGAAATACAGGCTCCACTGACGATTTTCCATCTCCTTGGGCCAGGGAAGTTTTCCTTCTTCCGAGTGGAAGAGTGCCAGGTGTTTATTCCACATGAAGAGCAGCGAATCCATTACGCCGTCTTCATTTAAGTCGTGATAACCAAGGATCGGCTTGCCGTCCAGGTTAAACAGAGAATGCATTGTATTCCTCCGAAAGATTTGATCAGAAATCTGCTCATAATTTATTTACGAATTGTGAATCAACTATTCATTGATTCGCAATGATATTTTCATTATACTGATTTTTACAACCAAGAGAATGCATTTTTGGTAATATCTTTATTAAGGAGGTAGTGAGATGAAAAGATTATTATGTTTGGGACTGATCGTCTGTCTGCTGCTTTCTGTGACAGCCTGCGGCAGCGGGAAAAAGGATCTGACAGCGGTGATCCGCTATTATTCCGTGTTCGAAAGCAGTTGGGAAATCTATATGCCTGAGGATGAAGAGGAAGACAGCGTCGTTGAGGAAAAGAAAGCACCTGAATATGAGACGGTTCTTCTGAAAAAGGGAGAAAACATTGAATCGGATGTCTATGTGAAGAGTATCACCGATCAGGTGATCATGGTCGCTTATGATCCCCATTATATTGTCTATATCTATGATGCCAAGACCGAGGAATTCATTAAGGAAACCGGCAAAAAGGGAAACTTTCTTCTGAAAGTCGGTGAAAAGGCAGTCATGTATGATACGGGTATCTGTGATGCATCCTATACGATCTACCTGATCCTGGATGAGATCAACTGATCCTGGATCAGATGATCAGGAATAAGATCAGATGATGAAAGCGGCATGCGAAATTGACAATCTCTCATGGCTTTGTTAAGATGAATTGATATTTTGGAAAGGATGGTAATGAGATATGATCTGTCCTCGTTGTGGAAATGAGATCAACGATAATGCAAAGTTTTGCCTGTTCTGCGGCAGCCCTGTTCAGCAGAGCGCCAATGAGTATCAGCAGGACCAGGAATATAAGCCCGAACCCTCCTGGAAGAATTCTGAGGAGCCTCTGGACTCCTGGATGAAGAGTGATCTGAGTGAGGCAGCTTTTAAGAAGGAGCCTGCCTATCCTTATGTTCAGAATCAGCAGGTTTCGAATGCGGCTCATTTTAATCAACAGCCGCAGCAGCCCTATGCGGCTCAGCCGCAGCAGCTCTATTATCAGCAGCCTCAGCAGATGAACTATCAGCAGGCAGCTAACCAGAAGCTGCAGCATCTGCAGCAGCTGGAAGATGATGACGATGATGAACCAAAGAAGAAGGGCATGTTCTGGCCGTTCTTCCTGGGATTTATGGTGGTAGTCTTACTGGCGATCCTTGTATATCTGGTCCTGGTATTTGTAGGAGTTCTGGAAACACCCAAGTTCGGTGATCATAAGGAGAATACGACGGTTACCAGAGATGTTGACGATGAGGATGAGGACGAGGATGAAGACTCCTCGGGCACCCATGTGGACCGTGGTAATAACGATCAAGAAAATCAGGGGAACAGACCAAGCGGTGAAGCTCCCAAACCGGTCGTCCTTCCCTGCGGCGTAACCATCGATGCATTTGCCACCAGCGTGGATCTTTCTGAAACACCGGTAGATTCTCTGGAAGGAATCGAAAATGTCACGGGATTGAAGGAACTGTATGTTACCAACGGTACTTTGACAGACCTGTCTCCTTTGGCATCTCTGACCAACCTGGAGGTCCTGGTCATCCGCAATATGCCCGTAACGGATCTGACGCCTTTGTACGGCATCATGTCCCTTAAGACAGTCAATATCGTGGATACGGAGGTAACAGCAGAAGCAGCAGAGGCTTTCCAGAAGGTACGCCCTGAGGTCTCTCTGGTTGCCTATACGATCCATGAATATAAAGTGTACAGTGAAGTCAAGTCCTGGGAAGCAGCAAAGACTGCAGCAGAGGAACTGGGTGGACATCTTGCCTGCATCACTTCTGCAGAAGAAATGCAGCAGGCGGTCTCTGTACTGAATGGTTCCGGCCTTACCTATGTATGGTTGGGCGGCTACAGCGAAGGTGGCACATGGAAGTGGGTTACCGGCGAAACCTTCGACTATGCGAAGTGGTTCAAGGACGAACCCAGTGGTGCGGATCTGGATGGCACCGTGGAGGATAAGCTCTGTATCTGGAATATCGACGGTGAATGGACCGAGAATGATCAGAGAAATGCCCTGAATGAACTGCTGAACAACAATTCCCTTGGTTATCTTGTAGAGTTCGAGCGCCCTTCGGGCAAGCTCCCTCAGTAAGATATATAAATCAATCTATTGCACTGAAAGCAGATAGGAGAACGTATGGCTATCATGCATTCCGAATGGACGGCCCGCTTAAGACATTGGATCCGTACCATTAAAACCGACCTGTATCTTCCTCTTGGAACGATCGACTGGTCTATGTTCACTACGATGGATGAACTGTCTGTAGAGGAAGCTCTGCAGGGAGATTTCAAGCCCGTTGCACCCGGCTATACCTGGGGTAAGAAGTATGAGTACGGCTGGCTGAAGGGCCAGGTGACTCTTCCTAAGGAAGCAGAGGGTAAGCGCATCGTTGTGGATATCAATCCCGACGGAGAGTCCACTGTCTTTGTTAACGGTAAGGCATTCGGTAACTACCGTGCCGACTGGGTCAAGGAACAGCATCACTTTATGGTCGATAACTTCATTACCACCAATGGTAAGGAAGGCGATGTATATGACATTCTGGTAGAGGTCTATGCCGGTCATTTCTTTGGCCAGGCAGGCGGCTGTGCTACCGGTCCTGTGCTTCCCGGAAGTTTCCAGGATCCTAAGACCGATGGCGCCAGAGATACCCTTGGTGTGTGCACCTATGGTATCTGGAATGAGGATGCTTATCAGCTCTACATGGATGTTATGACCCTGGATGCCCTGCTGGGTCAGCTGGATGAGAATTCTCTTCGTGCTTCCAAGGTCGCTGAAGCTTTGGAGAAGTTTACTCTGGATGTGGATTTTGAGCAGGATCTGGAAGGTCGTATCGCGGATTACAAGAAGGCAAGAGAGAACTTAAGACCTGTCATGGAAGCAAAGAACGGCGCTACCATGCCTCAGTTCTATGCCATCGGTAACTCCCATCTGGACCTTGCATGGCTGTGGCCCATGCAGGAGACCTACAGAAAGACCGCTCGTACCTTTGGTGCACAGCTTAGACTTCTGGAAGAGTATCCCGACTATATGTATATCCAGAGCCAGCCCGCTTCCTATGAGATGGCTCGCAAGTATTATCCTGAGCTCTTTGAGCGTATTAAGGAAGCCATCAAGGGCGGAAGATGGATCGCCGACGGTGCTATGTGGGTCGAGCCCGACACTAACATGTCCTCCGGTGAGGCACTGATCCGTCAGCTGGTCCATGGTAAGAAATATTACAAGGAAGAGTTCGGTGTGGATGCACAGACCCTCTGGCTCCCCGATACCTTCGGTTATACCGGTGCACTGCCTCAGATCCTGAGGGGGGCCGGTGTAAAATATCTGGTCACCCAGAAGATCTTCTGGTCCTACAATGAAGGAGACAAGTTCCCCTATCATTACTTCACCTGGGAAGGTATCGACGGTTCCAAGGTCCAGGCATTTTTGCCCACCAGCTACACCTACTATACCGATCCTACAGAGGCCAATAAGGTATGGAATACCCGTACCCAGAAGAGAGATCTGGAAGCCTTCCTGTTCCCCTACGGATATGGTGACGGCGGCGGCGGCCCCACCAGAGATTACATTGAATTCGTTGCCAGACAGAAGGACCTGGAAGGCGGCGTAAAGATCAAGCATGCAGCTCCTCAGACCTTCTTTGAAGAGATGGAGGAGAAGGGCGGCCCCAAGAATACCTACAGAGGAGAACTCTATTTCAGTGCTCACAGAGGAACCTATACCTCTCAGGCAAATGTAAAGCGCAACAACCGTAAGGCTGAGCTTGGACTTAGAGAAATGGAGATGTGGGGTGCCATCGCCAAGGTCAAGGACTACGCAGAGTATCCCTTAGAGGCTGCGGATCGTCTGTGGAAGGAGACCTTGCTGCATCAGTTCCATGACATCCTGCCCGGTTCCGGTATTGCTGAGATCTACACAGAAGCCGAAGAGAGAATGGAAGCTGTCATCAACGAGGCTGCTTCTCATACCGAACTTCTGACCGGTGCTTACACTGATGGTGATGAGGGCCAGATGGTCTTCAACTCTCTTGGATTTGAGAGAAAGGCTCTGGTAGAGAAGAAGGACGGAACCAAGGTCCTGGTCAATCTGCCTGCTGCCGGTGCTGTCAACCTGGAAGACGCTATCATTGCAGACGCTATGGAAGCAAAGGTCACCGAGTGCGGTGAGGAATATGTTCTGACCAACGGTGTCATCACCGTGAAGGTCAATCAGATGGGTGAGGTTACCTCCTTTGTTCTGGATGAGACCGGACGTGAATTTGCAGCCGGCAACATGAACCAGTTCCAGTTCTACAAGGATGTTCCCCGTCTGTTCGATGCATGGGATATCGATTCCAACTATATCGATCAGCCTCTGCCCGGCGCAAGAAACGTCAAGGTTTCTGTCAAGAAGTGCTGCGGCGCTGAAGCCGTTTTGGAAGTTTCCGGTGAGATCGGTGAGAGCTGCTATACCCAGGAGATCGTTCTGGAGCAGGGATCCAAGAGAGTCGAGTTCCGTACCACCGTTGACTGGAAGGAACTGCATCGCCTTTTGAAGGTTGGATTCCCCGTAGATGTCTATGCAGACAACGTTATCAATGAAATGCAGTTTGGTTATGTAGAGAGACCTGTCCATCGTTCCAAGAACTACGACAAGGATCGTTTCGAAGTCTGTAACCATCGTTATTCCGCTCTGGTGGATGGAAGCCACGGTGCGGCTATCCTGAACGAGAGTAAGTATGGTATGAGTGCTAACGGCAACCGTCTGGAGCTGACTTTGCTGCGTGCAGCCAGCTGCCCCGAGATGAGAGCGGACAACCATGTCCATAATTTCACCTATGCTTTCACTGCCTTTGAAGGTCCCTTCTCTTCCTCTGACGTGGTCAAGGAAGGTCTGGCACTGAATGTTCCTCCGGTAGTCGCAGAAGGAAAGGGCGAGAACTTCTCCGCTTTCAGACTGTCCGGTAACAGCGTGATCCTGGATACCGTCAAGCCTGCAGAGGATGGAAGCAGCGATATGATCCTGCGTCTGTATGACTCTTTGAAGTCTGCCGGCAAGACCACCATCTGCATCGATCTGCCTGTGAAGAAGGCAGTCCTGACGGATATGCTGGAGAATGCACAGGAAGAGATTGAGCTGACTGCTACGGAGAGCGGCGTCAAGATGACGCTGGACTTCAAGGCTTTCGAGATCAAGACGGTTCGCCTGAGTTTCTGATCGGCGGATATCTGAAGCAGACTGTCAGGGCAGAGATTCGATTTTGCCAATGACAGAGACAGATTTTTATGGTACAATGAACTATCCTTACGATGGCGCTTTGGGAAAGCTAAAGCGCCATATAAAAAACAAAGGGGTCACATATGTATAAGAGAATCTTATTGAAATTGAGTGGAGAAGCACTCGCAGGTCCTCAGGGCTTTGGACTGGATGAGGCTACTACCCGCAAGGTAGCAGAGCAGATCAAGGAAGCAAAGGATCTGGGAGTTCAGATCGGTATCGTTATCGGCGGTGGCAACTTCTGGAGAGGAAGAAGCGCTGAGGGAATGGATCGTGTCAAGGCTGACCAGATCGGTATGCTGGGCACTGTCATGAATGCCCTGTATGTTTCCGAGATCTTCCGCACGATGGGAATGGATACTTCCGTATATGCACCCTATGCCATTGGTCTGTACACCGAAGTCTTCAACAAGGACAAGGCAGTCAGAGACCTGGAAAACGGCAAGGTCGTTTTCTTCTCCGGCGGTACCGGACATCCTTTCTTCTCCACAGACATGGGCTGTGCGCTCCGTGCCGTAGAGACCGAGTGCGATGTACTGCTCATGGCAAAGAATGTGGATGGTGTCTATGACAGCGATCCCATGAAGAATCCCAACGCCAAGAAGTATGACGAGCTGACCTATCAGGAAATGCTCGCTCAGTGCCTGAAGGTCATCGACCTTCCTGCTGCTGCCTTCTGCATGGAGAACAAGATGCCTGCAGTCCTCTTCGGACTGAACGAGGCAAATTCCATTCGCCGTGCCGTACAGGGTGAAAAGATCGGTACTACCTTAAGCTGATCAAGACGTAACTGAAATAAATATCTATCGAAGGAGGCCTATCATGGCAAACTACAAGATCGACGACAGCAAAGTCAAAATGGAAAAATCTCTGGCAAACCTGGAGAGCGAATTCAATGCCATCCGTGTCGGACGTGCAAATCCCCATGTGCTGGACCGTATCGAAGTCGAGTACTATGGATCAATGACCCCCCTGCAGCAGGTAGGTAATATTACCGTTCCCGAGCCCAGAGTCATCGTGATCCAGCCCTGGGACGGTTCTCTTCTGAAGGCTATCACCAAGGCAATCCAGACCTCCGATCTGGGAATCAACCCCACCAACGACGGTAAGGTCTTTCGTCTGGTATTCCCCGAACTGACCGAGGAAAAGCGTAAGGAGACCGTTAAGCA
>JAZUIK010000128.1:0-24829 GCA_045642205.1 Bianqueaceae bacterium | reverse complement strand
GGTTAAATGTGGTAAAATATCAAGACTTATTGTAATCTGGAAAAGAATTGCATTTTTCAAGGAGTTTGTTTGGGTATGGAATTATCAGACCGTCTGGAAGCGCTCATCAGAGCAGTGGAACCGACAGAGGCAGCTGCCGATATCGGAACGGATCATGGATTTCTTCCCATTGAACTGATCCGTCGCGGGATCTGCAAGAAGATGATCGCCTGCGATGTCAGATCCGGTCCCTTAGACAGAGCGAAGGCTCATGTGAAGGCAGCGGGCTTAGAGGATCAGATCGAGACAAGACTGGCCGACGGACTGCAGGGCTTAAGACCTTTAGAGGTTAACAGCGTTGTAATCGCCGGTATGGGCGGAGCCTTGATGGCTTCGATATTGGAAAAGGCAGATCCGAAAGTGGTAGAGGGACTCGATCAGATGATCCTTCAGCCTCAGTCGGAATTTGACAAGGTCAGAACGCAGGCAGATCGTATGGGATTTATACCGGTCAAGGAAGAAATGCTCATCGATCGCGGAAAGTATTACTGGCTTATGGTCATGGAGAAGCGGACAAGTGAGAACTTACAGGACTTACCAAGCGAGAGCAAAGAGATCCCTCGTTGGCAGAAGACCTTCGGAACGATCCTTCCGAAACGTCAGGATCCGATCCTTCTTCAGTATGTCCACAGACAGATCGACCTTCTGAACGGATTAGATAAGGAACTGGAAACCATGCCTTCGGAGGCATCCATGCGCCGAAGGAAAGAAATAAAGGAAGAGTTAGCGGATCTGAGAGCAGTCCTTGCTTTCGGAGACGAAAAGCGTTTTGAGAGTGAAAGGCAGGAAAAAGAATGAAACCTGAGCTTAGACAGAGCGTTGAAGAGGAACAGCAGACACTAAAGGAAGTCCAGGATATTATCCAGAAGCAGATGACCGATCGACTGAACGATCTGGGTCTCATGCGTCAGGAGATCGTGGACAATCGTAAGTTCCAGTTTGAAGAGATCCCTCAGAAACAGCAGTTTCTGATGAATCAGCATGACCAGGTAAAGGAAGCATACTACACAGAGACCTATAAGCGTATTATGGATCTGAGCCGTATGTTCTATTCTCCTTACTTTGGTATGATCGACTATGTGGATCAGAAACTGAACGAGGAGTGCTGCTACTACATCGGTAAGAGAGGACTTTCCGAAGACGGACAGCCCATCGTACTGGATTGGCGTACTCCCGCTGCTTCTCTGTTCTATCAGCAGAGACTGGGAGAGATGGTCTTCCGTGCTCCTGCAGGAGAAAGAGAAGTCAATCTGGAGCATCGCCGCCAGTACATCATCAAGAACGGTGAGTTCAAGGGTATGTTCGATTCTGAGGTCGACATCAAGGACGACATCCTGCAGATGGTCCTGTCCGGATCTTCCGGAGCCCGTCTGAAGGAAGTCATTGCCACCATCCAGAAGGAGCAGGATGATGTTATCCGTGAGCCTCTGGAGGCAAATGTTATCCTGAACGGTGTTGCCGGCTGCGGTAAGACCACCATCGTCCTGCATCGTATCGCATATCTTCTGTATAACTTCCGTGAGCAGCTGACCAACAATATCCTGATCATCGGACCCAACCAGCTGTTTATGGAATATATCTCCAGCGTCCTGCCGGATCTGGGAGAAGTAGAGAACTCCTTCCAGTTTACCGTTAAAGAACTGGCAACCCGTCTGGTCCGTCCTAAGAGAAAGACCATGAAGACCCGTGATTACTACGAGGCTATGCTGACGGGCCGTGATAAGAAGTTCTTAAGAGAGGCACAGTACAAGTCTTCTCTGCAGTTCAAGGCTGATCTGGATGCGGCTTTCAAGGAATATGAAGAAGCCCAGAGAGCAACGGAAGATCTGATCTTCCAGAACCAGGTCGTTATGAGTGCAGAAGAGCGCAATCAGATGTACTTCAAGACCCAGACCAGACTTCCCTATCTGCGCCGCTGTGAGAAGATCAAGCGTACTATCCGCTCCCGCGTCCGTGATATCCGTACCGATACCCTGCGCCGTTTGAGAGCTATGTATCGCTTCAAGATCCAGGAAGCAAAGAAGGCCAACAACTACATGTTAGCTAACGAGCTGCAGATGGAGCAGCAGGAGACCATCCGTAAGTACTTCATCGAAGTCTACGAGTTTATCCGTTCCCTGCGCGATCTGTATGAGACTCCCGAGGTCGAGTCCTGGTACGCCAAAGCGATCAAGGCACCTGAAGATAAGATCTGGACAGAGGATGACCTGGTAGGTCTTCTGTATGTCAAGACCAAGTTTGAGGGAAGAGGCTGCTATCCCATCCGTCATCTGGTCATCGATGAGGCACAGGACGTTTCCATGTTCGGATTCTATGTGCTCCGTCAGGTTACCGGTGCTGACAGCTATACCGTTGTCGGTGATGTCCGTCAGAAGATCAAGGGCGATGCCCATAACAGTATGATGGATAACTGGGAGAAGGTCCTTTCTGCTCAGGAAAGAGAAAAGGTCCACTATGTGGAACTGGATCTGAGCTATCGAAGCACCAAGGAGATCATCGAGTATGCCGGCAACCTTCTGAAGACTAAGCGTGAGATCCGCGCAGTCGATCGAAGCGGAGCACCTGTCCGTCATCTGGAGTTCACCAATCCCTTCGAACTGGGAGATATGATCGCCCAGGAAGCTAAGCTCATGGAAGAGGCAGGACTGGAGCATGTTGCCATCCTTTGCCAGACCATCGCAGAGGCACAGACCCTGAGCCAGCTGGTGAAGGGTAAGGTCGATGCTCAGCTCGTAGCAACCGAGAAGGATGCTGTCGAGGCGAAGCTTCTGATCATGCCTGTCTACTTTGCAAAGGGACTGGAGTTCGACGGTGTTATCGCTGTAGAAGCATCCAAACCCAAGGAAGATGGTCTGCTTTCCTATATCCTTTGCACCCGTGCACTCCATCAGTTGTCCCATATTACGGCAAGTGCACTCCTGTTCTAAGGAGGAATCCTTTGATGAAGCAGAAACTGAAGTGGATCCTTCTGAGCCTTCTTGGTATCTGCCTGGCCGTAGGCATCTGGTTCTGTATCCAGCGTCCCACCTATGTGGCGGAAGCCTGGAACATCCTGTTCGCCAATGAGCTGACGGAAGAAGCCATCATGGAAGACAACGGATTAACTGAATAAGACCTAAAGATCCGGAAAGGCAAGAATCCGGATCTTTTTTTCAAGAAAGAATGACATTTCCAAGACTGGGAAAGAGGTAGATCGTAGATGATCGCATATTTACGTACATTTATCTGGTTTGTATATTTCATAGGCTATCTGCTGGTACATTTTCCGGCAATGAGTAAAGGCTTGAGAGCACTGAAAAAGGGAGATAACGCTACAGCGGATGCCATCGCTAAAAAGCATGTTCCCATCTGGTGCAATACCCTTTTGAAACTGGCCGGAGTCAAGATCACGGTGATCGGAAAGGAAAACATCCCTGAGGGACCCTGCGTCTTTGCGGCCAACCACCGCAGTCTGTATGACATCCCGGTGATGCTGACCCAGCTGGGAGATCCCATTCCTCTGATCAGTAAGATCGAAGTCAAGAAGATCCCTCTGGTAAGAAGATGGATGGAGCTTTTACATTGTTTATTCCTGGATCGAAAGAATCCCCGTCAGGGTATGCAGATCATCAATGAAGCCATCGAACTGATCGGACAGGGATACAGTGTCGGTATCTTCCCCGAGGGAACTCGCTATAAGGGTGAAGAGGGCGGCATCGGTACCTTCCTTTCCGGAGCCTTCCGTATTGCGTCCAAGAGCGGAGCACCCATTGTGCCTGTGGCTATTTCCAATAGCCGTGCCTGCCTGGAAGGCGATGGTCATTTCACCATGAAACCGAATCAGGTGACGGTAACGATCCTTCCCGCCATCGAGACGAAGGATCTGGATCGACAGGCCCTGAAGGAACTGCCTGCTATGACAGAAAAGATCATCCATGAGGCACTGCAGGGAAAGACTGAGATCTGAAAATCTGTCTAAGATGGGGATGCAAGAACTTTTTTACAATGTGTTAAAAAGTGTGTACAGATTGCAAACAATTGGGTTATAATCAATCCATGATTATTTAGAAATGCAGAGGGTCTGTCATGGAAGAAGAAAAGAAACAGGGAATGGAACCTATTCCCGAACCGAAGAAAGTCAAGGTGATCCATACCGCACTGGATCGTGTTCCTTTTGGAGAGGATGAAGATGATTCTTCCGATCTGAAGGTAACCAAAACGCTGCCCGAGGGCATCACCTCCAGAGAACTCTACGGAGATGTCATCCGTATTGCCTGGCCTTCCTTCATCGAATTGCTCTTAACCCAGCTGGCTTCCATGGTGGATATGATGATGGTCGGTGGTCTGGGTGCCTGGGCTCTGACGGCGGTAGGTATGACCACGCAGCCCAAGTTCCTTCTGATGGCCATGTTCATTGCCATGAATGCCGGTGCCACTGCTATGGTCGCTCGTTATCGTGGATCCGGTGACCGTGTCGCCGCCAACAAGATCATGCGTCAGGCGCTGTTGATGACCTTGGTGCTGTCTGCTATCTCTTCGGTTCTCGGTTATGTCTTCGCCCGTCCCATGGTCGTCTTCATGGGCGCAGAGGGAGAAGATGTCATCCAGGGAGCTGTCAATTATCTGAAGATCCAGATGATCGGATTTATCTTCATGGCTCTGACTTCTACCATTACCGCATCCCTTCGAGGTGTCGGTGATTCCAGAACGGCTATGATCTACAATCTGACCGCCAATATCGTTAACGTATTCTTCAACTACTGCCTGATCGGCGGACATCTCGGATTCCCTGCCATGGGCGTCGAAGGTGCTTCCTTAGCTACCATCATCGGACAGTTCGTTGCCTTTGTCTATGCCATGTTCTATGTCTGCGGCGGAAAGAAGTATCTGCATCTTCGCTTTAGAGACGGCTTCAAGCCGGATAAGGTGGAACTTGGAAAGATCGTCAAGATCGGTCTTCCTTCCATGGCGGAGCAGTTGGTCATGCGTGCCGGTATGATCATCTATGCAAAGACTGTTGCATCCTTAGGTACCGTTGCCTACGCAACCCATCAGGTATGTATGAACATCCAGGCACTGTCCTTTATGACAGGTCAGGCCTTTGCGGTCTCTGCAACCTCCTTGATGGGACAGAGTCTTGGAAAGCGCCGTTCCGATATGGCACAGGCCTATACTTCCAGGACCAGAAGGATCGGATTTATTTTGGCTATCGGTCTGGGCGTTGTGTTCTTCTTCTTTGGAGGATGGATCGTCGGCCTTTATAACGACGAACCGGAGATCGTTCAGGCAGGTGCTCAGATACTGAAATTGATCGCTTTCACGCAGCCCTTCCAGACATCCCAGTTCATCGTCGCCGGTGGACTGCGTGGTGCCGGTGATACCAAAGCAACCGCTATGGTCACCTTCCTGACAGTATTGCTTGTCCGTCCCGGTCTGGCTATCCTTCTGATCAATGTCTTTGATACGGGATTGATCGGTGCATGGATCGCCATGGTGGCAGATCAGATCCTGAGAACCACCTTGGTCATGTGGAGATACAACTCCGGAAAGTGGAAACTGATCAACAAGCAGCTGGCACAGAAGAAGACTGCCTGATCCTGAAAACTGAATAATGCCTTATAGGCTAATATAACAAAAGGCGTTATATAACAAAAACCGTTCAGCGTGACTTTCGCTGAACGTTTTTTTGTTATACCAATCTTTTTAAGGTCAATAGTAGAAGGCTCTGGCACTATACTTTTCAAGCAGAGAGGATCCATCTTCCTTACTCATCAAAAAGAGACAAGTGGAGAGCATATCGCAGATAGCGGGATCTGCATGGACAACAGTGACAGAGGAGTGATAAGTGCCGGGGTACAGCGTCAATGGATCGATCAGATGATGATACCGAGTGGAATCGATCTCTACAAAGCGCTGGTAGTCACCGCTGGTGACGGCACATTCATTTTTAAGTGACAGGGTATCGCTATAGGTACCGGAAGGACTTTTCGGATCCTGGATACCGATTACAAAGTGATCTCTTCCTGTGCCTGAGGGAAAACCATGGGTACAGACATTGCCGCCCAGATCCAGAAGATAATTCTCGATCCCTTTGTCAGACAGGAATTCCATGGCCAGTCTGCCGGCGTAGCCTTTGGCAAGAGCTCCCACATCGATCAAGGAAAGAGGATCGTTTAGGGATACCTGAAAGCCATCTTCCAAAAGAAGTGAATCGATACAAGTGTGCGCGGAGGCAGAAGAGAGGGCTTCATCAGAAGGAAGGACCAAGGTCTCTCTGGCTTCATGCCAAAGGGAAGTGACAGCTCCGATCATCACATTGACGGTACCATCCGTGATATCGTGGGCTTCTTTGCAAAACTCAAGGAAAGAAAAGAGCTGCTCTGATACAGTGAGTGGCTGATCCGGATGTTCATTTAACAGTGCAAGGTTCTCTATGCCATCGTAGGTGTGATAGATATCGGTTTCCTGGTGGAAAACAAGAAGATAGTCGTGCAGCTCTTTGGAGATCTCATCAAAATCCGAAGAGGAGACGCCGTATACGGTGAAGGAGGAGAGGGTGTCGAACAGATCTGTCCAGGTAGAGGAGAATTTCAAAGAAGCTGCGGGATGGCATCCGCAAAGTGTCAGGACCAGGCAAAGGATCAGGACAAAGGAAGTTGCCTGGCTGAAGATATGCTTAAGTCGTTGGATACAGGAAAAAAACATCCCCAAAGCCCTCCTTTCGATTATCTGTGGATGACATCAACTGATGCTGTGATGATAGACATCAGTTGATGTTATCATTACTTTTGTCTGCTTACAAGGAAAAAGAGTCGGAAGATGGATTATCTTTGTCAGAAACGGGTGGTTTTACGGGATCAGTCCTCTTAGCGGAAGATTTAGATGGCCTTTTGAAGGTGGCAGGTTCCTCTGCGGCCAGCATGGGAGAATACAGGATCGTTTCTACGGGCGTCGAGGCGCGGCCGTGCCTGTCACTTGTTTTGTAGGCGGGAGAATGAAAACGGTGATACAGATTGCGGTCCTCCAGCATGGTCATGAATTCCACGGAATCCTGCATCAGGCTAAGTAGATATCGCTGCTCGTGACGGGGACGACGTTCAAAGAGGTCCACCAGATCCTTCAGATACATGCTGCGGTTGTTACCGATGCCGATCAGATCATCCAGGCTGAGATCCAGTTCCTGACAGATCGGAAATAACAGATCGATGGAGGTGCGTCCTCCGGATTCGATACGGCAAAGGTGGGTCACACTGCAGCCGATACTCTCAGCCAGCTTTGCCTGAGAGACCTTCTTTTCTTTACGAGCATTCTGGATCATCTGACCGATGCGAGTATAATCGATATCAGAATATTTTGGCTTTTTCATATTACAAAAGCCCTCCTTAAATAAAATATCCTCCCGCCTGAGACATACTCAAACGAGAGGATTTTATTGTGAAATAGGCATCTGATATTTACCAGAACACAGGATGTGGTATTTTTTGAGTCACTTAACATGGGGTGTTAAGTGACTCGAAAAAACCAGAAAATTTCTTTTTAGAAAAGGCTGAAATCGATGGTTCATCGGCTGGAAGCCAAAGAAACATAGACCTTCTGACGCTTGATCTCGTCACCGTCCAGGACCTTTAAAACATCACCGGCACAGGAGGAGGGAACCTCCACATAGGAGAAGCCTTCCAGAATGTCGATGTGGCCGATGGCACTCTGAGGAACGCCGCAGCGGGTTGAGATCGCACCGATCAGATCCTTGACATAGATACGATGCTTTCTTCCCAGAGAAAAGTGCAGTCGGATCATTTCCTCATTCTCACCGACGACCTTGGTAGGAACACCGGAGAGGGAGTCACTTTGTGTGTGAGGAACATATAACAGCTTGGCCATGATGGCGGAAGCTACCAAAGCAGGATCATAACCTTCGGCGACAAGAGTCTCCACATCTTTCTGATATTTTCCGGCAGAAGGAAGGGTCGGATCACCACCCTTGAGGATGGCTCTGACAGATTCGATGAGCTGCTGACGGTGAACTTCCTCCACTTCCTGCAAGGTGGGAAGACGACGGGGTTCTACCGTGGTTCCGGTATATTCCTGGATCTGAGAGAGCTTGTCGATCTCCTTGCCTACGATAAAGGTATAGGACTTACCTTCCTTGCCCGCACGACCGGTACGGCCGATGCGGTGGACATAGTATTCCGGTTCATCGGGAAGATCATAATTGAAGACAGCATCGACACCATGGATATCCAATCCTCTTGCAGCCACATCCGTAGCTACCAGAAGTTTCAGATCTCCCTTCTTGAAACGACGCATGACCAGATCTCTCTGAGCCTGCTTTAAGTCGCCGTGCAGCGCATCCACAGGATAGTCTCTCTTTAAGAGTTCATCGGACAGCTCGGCAGCACGCTTTTTCGTGTTAACGAAGATAATGGCACGATCGGGAGATTCCAGATCCAGAAGACGACACAGCGCATCGGTCTTAGCCTTTGCCTTCACATCGAAATACTGCTGAGTGATCTTCTCCACGGTCAGATTGTCCGTGGGCGTAGTGCGGACCTCGATGGGATCCTCCATATACTCTCTGGCGATGGCTCTGACATCCTCCGGCATAGTGGCGGAGAACAGGACAGTCTGCCTGGGTTCAGGCATCTGGGACAGCAGAAGATCGATATCTTCACGGAATCCCATATGCAGCATCTCGTCCGCCTCATCCAGAACGACCATCTGCACCTGATCCAGTTTCAGGGTATGGCGGCGCAGGTGATCCAGAAGACGGCCGGGAGTGGCTGTCAGGATATGGACACCCTTGCGCATATCGTTGATCTGATAACTGATGGGCTGGCCGCCGTAGACACTGACGACACGGATACCGCTCTTGTATTTCAAGAGCTTACGGATCTCTTCGGCATTCTGCATGCAAAGCTCACGCGTAGGGCAGAGGACAACACCCTGGAGTCTGCGATCATCCGGATCGATCAGTTCGATCATGGGGATCGCAAAGGCAGCAGTCTTGCCGGTGCCGGTCTGGGACTGTCCGATCAGATCATTGCCGGAAAGGAGTTCATCGATGCAGTTTGCCTGGATCTCTGTAGGCTCCTTATATCCCAGGTCTTCAATGGCGTCCAGAATATCTTCATCGATATTCAGGTCACTGAAGGCTTTTATTTTACTCATAGATTCCTCCGGATCAGTCGACGATCTCGACAGTCTTCATGACCTGATCCTCGTAGGGACGGTCACTCCAGTTAACGTCCACGGAAGCGATCTCATCAACGACCTCGATACCCTCAACGACCTTACCGAAAGCGGCATACTGACCGTCCAGATGAGGAGCATCCTTGTGCATGATGAAGAACTGGGATCCTGCGGAGTTGGGGTTCATGCTGCGTGCCATGGAAATGACACCGCGGGTGTGCTTCAGATTGTTCTGAACACCGTTGGAAGAGAACTCTCCCTTGATGGAGTAGCCGGGGCCGCCGGTACCGTTGCCATCGGGATCTCCTCCCTGGATCATGAAACCTGCGATAACGCGGTGGAAGATCAGGCCATTGTAGAAACCTTCCTTAACCAGCTTTTCGAAATTCTCAACAGTGATGGGAGCAACCTCAGGGTAGAGCTCCAGCTTGATCTGTTTTCCGTTTTCCATTGTGATCAATACCATAATTGTATACCTCCATAGATAGATTGGCTAAATTGTATGCCGCCAAATGCAGCACTCTGCATTATAGCATAAAAAAGTGGAAAACTGTATAATAATCCTAAGTTGCAAAAAAGTACATGGATACCGGACTCTGATTTAGAGTTTTGAGGGATAAATTATGGAGGAACGCTATGAAAAAGTGGCACATCGAAGAGAAAAAAGGCTATCGACTGATCGTCAATGAGGGCGGAGCTACCTTAGGCATCGCCGAAGGTTCCAGGGTGCAGATCCTGGAAGACGATGGTTTTGCCTTCAAGGACCTGAACGGCAATGGTATTCTGGATCCCTATGAGGATTGGCGCCTTCCCATGGAAGAGCGAATTAAAGATCTGGCAGAGAAGATGGAACTGGAGCAGATCGCCGGATTGATGCTGTATTCTTCTCATCAGTCGGTCAAGATCCCCGGGAAAGATCTCTTTGCGAGACGATTTGCCGGTACCTATAACGGAAAGCCCTTTGGTGAGAGCGATGCGAAGATCTCCGATCTGACGGACCAGCAAAAGCAGTTTATCGTAGAGGACAATGTCCGCCACGTGCTCCTTACCAGCGTGGAATCCAATAAGGATGCAGCCAGATGGGCCAACAATCTGCAGGCCCTCTCAGAAAGTGTCGGACTTGGTATTCCTGTAAACATTTCCACCGATCCTCGCCATGGCACCGAGTCCAACGGTGAGTTCATCGTAGGCGGCAACGGCAATATCTCCCACTGGCCCTCCGGTCTTGGTATGGCAGCCACCTTTGATCCTGCCGTAGTCGAAGAATTTGGTAAGATCGCTGCAGAGGAATACAGAGCTCTTGGTATCGCCACTGCGCTGTCTCCCCAGATCGACCTGGCAACGGAGCCCAGATGGATGCGTTATAACGGAACTTTCGGTGAAGGCACTTTACTGACTACAGACATGGCAAGAGCCTACTGTGACGGTTTTCAGACCTCGGAGGGAGATAAGGAGATCGCGGAGGGCTGGGGCTATCAGAGTGTCAATGCCATGGTCAAGCACTGGCCGGGCGGCGGCAGCGGAGAGGGCGGAAGAGATGCCCATTTCTGCTATGGTAAATATGCGGTCTATCCCGGTGATAACTTTAAGGAAGCCATGATCCCCTTTACGGAGGGTGCCTTCAAATTGAATGGCAAAACGAAGATGGCATCCGCTGTCATGCCCTATTACACCATCTCCTATGAGCAGGATACTAAGTATGGGGAGAACGTGGGTAATTCCTACAGCCGCTATATTATCCACGATCTGTTAAGAGAAAAGTATGGTTACGACGGTGTTGTCTGCACAGACTGGGGCATTACCAGAGACAATACCTCCATCGATGCCTTTGCTACCACCTGTTGGGGCACGGAAGGATTAAATCCCAATGAGCGCCACTACAAAGCCATCATGGCCGGTGTGGATCAGTTCGGCGGCAACAACGATATGAAACCGGTGCTTGCTGCTTACCATATGAGCGTGGCATCCAACGGTGAGGAGTGGACAAAGGAGCGTTTCAAGGCATCGGCCAGACGATTACTTCGAGGTATCTTCCGTACCGGTCTGTTTGAGAATCCCTACCTGGATGAAGATGAGACAGAGGCAACCGTTGGCAAACCGGAATTCATGGCTGCCGGTTACAAAGCACAGTGTCTCTCTACCGTCCTTCTGAAGAATCAGGACCAGGTCCTTCCCCGCAAAGGAAGAGATAAGGTCTATATCCCGGATCGTCATATTCCCGGTGGTAATGGATTCATGGCACCTGCTGCCATTGATGGTCCTGCCGTGGATCCTGCTCTGGTCAACAAGTATTTCGATCAGGTAACGGATCCCTCTCAGGCTGACTTTGCCATCGTCTTTATCGATTCGCCTTCTTCTTCAGGCTATAAGGCAGAGACCAATGAGTATCTTCCCATTACGTTGCAATACCGTCCCTATAAGGCTGAGAAGGCAAGAGAGCACAGTATCGCCAAAGGAGATCTTTGGAACTTTGAGAATCCGGACCGTTCTTATAAGGATAAGGTCAATACGGCAGTGAATGAGAAGGACCTGGACAGTGTCATCGAGACAAAGAAACTCATGGGTGACAAGCCGGTCATTGTGGTCCTGAACCTGAAGAACCCCACGGTTCCGAAGGAGTTCGAGCCCTATGCGGATGCTATCATCGTTCACTTCACGGTACAGTCCCAGGCAGTGCTGGAGTTGATCGCCGGTAAGTATGAGCCTTCGGGACTCCTTCCCTGCCAGCTGCCTCGTGACATGGAAGAGGTCGAGTTGCAGTATGAGGATGTTCCCAGAGACATGATCCCCTATACCGACAGTCAGGGTCATGCCTATGACTTTGGATACGGTATGGACTTTACAGGCGTCATCGATGATGAGCGCGTTAAGAAGTACGCAAAGAAGTAAGCGCATCTTTGCAAGGGACGTCTGCTAGCAAAATAGTCAAAATCTATCACTGGTTTATCCAAAACATCAGCGGACATGCAAGGCTGGAAACCTTGTGTGTCCGCTGTTTTAGTGCTATACTGTGTAGTTATAGTATGTCGTATTATGCCCTTATGAAAAGATACGATCAGAAAGGCAATCACCATGAGTTCTACCAAAGCAGGAAAGAGATTTGACCTTCTGGGAAGTGAGCAGTTTTCTCAGAAACAGATCTTCGGAATGCTGATCCCGTTGATATTGGATCAGCTATTTATTTATGCCATCGGTCTTTTGACTACCGCCATGATCTCCTCCTCCGGAGAGGATTCCGTGGCAGCGGTCTCTTTGGTGAACCCGATTGCCCATATGTCCTTAGCCTTGTTCACGGCTTTTGCTGCCGGAGGCGGTGTCATCGTTGCCCAGTACAAGGGACACGGCGATGAGGAAAAGGTCAAAGAATCCATCGGACAGACGGTCTTTATCGTTATGCTGCTGGGATTTATCTTAAGTGGACTCCTGCTCCTTTTAGCGAAGCCCATCATCTATATCCTGTACCCCACAGCGGAAGAGAGTGTGCAGCAAAAGGCCGTGATCTTCCTTGGAGGTATGGCGATCAATAACTTCATGCATGCCCTTCGATGCGCCTGCACAGCTTCTTTACGAGGTGTCGGTGAGATCAAGTCCAACATGTACGGAAGCATCCTTATCAATGCCAGCTTCTTTGTGTTCAGCTTTGTCTTTATCAATCTGCTGCATCTGGATATCTACGGAACGCTCCTCAGTTATTTCCTGGCCAGAAGCCTGGGAATGCTCCACAGTGTGCTCCATCTGTTCATACTGAAAAGGTCCAAGGTCAGAGTACCCTTGTCACTGGCAATTAAGCCTATTAAGAGTTATCAGAAGTCCATTGTCAAGCTGGGACTTCCCTTCTCGGCGGAGGAGATCTTCTTTAATGCAGGAACTATTATCGTATCCACCTTCGTGGTGCTTTTAGGAACCGGAGCGGTCGCAGCCAACGCCATCGTCACCTCTGTTCTGAATACGACCTATGCACCGGTCATGGCGGTGGGAATCCTTTCCACTACGGTAGTAGGACAGTGCGTTGGTGCCGGTAAAAAAGATCTGGCCAGATGGTACGGAAAGCGCATCAATGCTCTGGGATATGCGATCTGCTTTATCTCCGCGGGGGTCATGCTGTTGATCCTTCCCGGTGTCATTTCCATCTACAATCCTTCCAGTGAGGTATTGCCGGTGGTACATGAACTGATCCGCATCGCCATGGTAGGCATGCTGATCATCTATCCTGTCTCCTGCATCATGCCCTATGTGCTGAAAGCAGCAGGCGATGCGTACTATACGACCGGTGTCTCTCTGATCGCCATGTGGGCCATGAGAGTCGGTATGGGATATGTGGTCGCGATCCCCTTAAAGCTTGGCTTAAAGGGAATCTTTTATATGATGATCTTAGAATGGGTGGTCAGAGCCATCGGCTTCGTGATCCGTTTCAAAGGAAATAACTGGCTGAAGAAAAAGGCCATAGATACAGAGGAATAAACAATGTCGGAATTGGTGGAAGCGCTGCATAAAGAATTGATCGATACGATCAGGCAGTATCACAAGGCAGTGGATCTCTCAAGAGTAGAAGAAGCCTATCAGCTGGCGGTAAAGGCTCATGAAAAACAGGTTCGTCTTTCCGGTGAACCCTATGTGATCCATCCTTTACATGTTGCCATTATCTTAGCTCAGCTGGAATTGGATCTGGAAACCATCATGGCGGGCCTTCTCCACGATGTGGTGGAGGATACTGAGGTCACCCTGGGGGACATCCGCAAACAGTTTGGTGATGAGGTGGCAGACCTGGTCGATGGGGTTACGAAACTGACCCATCTGACCTACAAGGCCTCCGATAAGCAGGATCTGCAGGCAGAGAATTATCGTAAGATGTTCCTTGCCATGGCAAAGGATATCCGAGTTATCCTGATCAAGCTGGCGGATCGACTGCACAACATGCGTACGCTGGAATATAAGAGCCCTGAAAAGCAGAAGTCCAAGGCAAGAGAGACCATCGATATCTATGCGCCTTTGGCAGAGCGTCTGGGTATCAGTAAGGTCAAGGTCGAACTGGATGATCTGTGTCTGAAATATCTGGAACCGGAGATCTACCAGGACCTGTCCAGACAGATCCAGATGAAGCTGTCCGAAAGAGAAAAGGCTATCAGCGATATCGTAGAAGATATCAAGAAAAAGCTGGAGGAGATGGACATCCACGGAGCCACGGTCTACGGCCGTCCGAAGCATTTCTTCTCTATCTATAAGAAGATGCTGAATAAGGAAAAGACTCTGGATCAGATCTATGATCTTCTGGCTGTCAGAGTCATTGTCGACAGCGTCAAGGATTGTTACGGCACCCTGGGTGCGATCCATGACATGTATACGCCCATGCCCGGACGTTTCAAGGATTACATCGCCATGCCCAAGACCAACATGTATCAGTCCCTGCATACCACATTGATGGGCCCCGGAGGAACACCCTTCGAGGTACAGATCAGAACCTGGGATATGCATAGGACCGCAGAGTATGGTATTGCGGCTCACTGGAAATATAAGGAAGGTAAGACCGGCCCCAACGATACCAGCGAGACCGAGAAGATGAAGTGGCTGGAGAAGATCCTGGAGTGGCAGAGAGATCTGGACGATAACAATGAGTTTATCAATACTCTGAAGGATGATCTGAACATCTTCCGTGAGAATGTATATGTCTTTACACCCAACGGTGAGGTTGTCACCATGACGGCCGGTGCTACTGTGGTGGACTTTGCCTACCAGATCCATTCCGCTGTCGGAAACAAGATGGTAGGTGCCAGAGTCAACGGACGTATCGTTCCCATCGACTATGAATTAAAGAATGGTGAGCAGGTCGATATCATCACCTCTCAGAACTCCAAGGGACCCAGCCCTGACTGGCTGAAGATCGTTAAGACCACCCAGGCAAAGAACAAGATCAACCAGTGGTTCAAAAAGGTCCAGAAGCAGGACAATATCCAGAAGGGTAAGGAAGCCATCGAGCGATATATCAAGCAGAAGGGCTATCCGGAACCTTATGAACTCCTGATCCCTGAGTGGATGGATATCGTCTGCCGTAAATATGGTTTCAGAGACTGGGATGCCATCGTGGCAGCAGTAGGCTTCGGCGCATTAAAAGAAGGACAGGTCGTCAATCGACTGGTCGAGGAATACAATAAGAAAAAGCGAACTGAGATCACCCAGGAAGAGTTTATCGAGAAGATCCAGCAAAAGACCCAGGCTCAGCAGGCAGTGCAGGAGGCCAAGGTCCGTAAGGGTAAGAGCACCATTACGGTCAAGGGACTTTCTGATGTGGCTGTTCGCTTCTCTCATTGCTGTAATCCTGTCCCCGGTGATGAGATCATCGGTTACATCACCCGCGGAAGAGGTGTTTCCATCCATCGTACGGACTGTCAGAATGTGGTATTGATGCCCCAGGATGAGAGAGCCAGACTGGTGGATGCGGAGTGGGGCGCAGAAGCACAAAACGGAAATGGTACCTTTGTATCGACGCTGGAGATCCGCTCCTCCGATAAGAAGGGACAGCTCATGGAGATCAGTAGTGTCATTTCCCATATGGATATCAATATCCATTCCCTGAATGTCCGTCGTACCAAGAACAATATCGAGTCCATTATCCAGATCTCCGTTGAGATCACGGATAAGGATCAGCTGCGTAATCTGGTGGATAAGATCCGTCAGGTAAGCGGGGTTTATGAGGTTAATAGGGCCTAACAGTAAAGTTGCAAAGCAACTTGACTGTAGCAATATCTGCTCGCGCAGATATTGCAAATATGAGGTCGCTATAACTGCCTATGCAGATATTTCAGGGTTGATTACAGAATAGAAAACAGGAGAATTCAATGAGGATCGTTGTACAGAAGGTTTCCCGCTGCAGTCTAAAGGCGGAGGGAGAACCGGTCGATTCCATGCAGGGCGGTCTGCTGGCTTTAGTGGGCATCAAGCCCGGCGATGATCAGGAAAGCGTCATGAAGTATATGACGGATAAACTGGTCCACTTAAGGATCTTCGAGGATGAGAACGGAAAACTGAACCTGTCCGTAGAAGATAAGGGACTGGATATCTTTCTGGTCAGCAACTTTACGCTCTACGGAGATTGCCGTCACGGACGCCGTCCCAGTTATTCATCGGGGGCTTCTCCTGACGAAGCAAGAAGCATCTACGAGAAGTTCGTGGAATATGTGAAAGCGCATACGACGGCGAAGGTCCACACCGGAGTCTTCCAGGCCTATATGGAGATCGATACCTTGCTGGATGGCCCCGTTACGCTGCTTTTGGACAGTGAAAAGAATTTCTGATCCAACCTGAGATCAGAAGGATAAAAGGAAATAACAAAGCGGATATGGAAAGAGAGTTTTTTCTCGTTGCACCTGAAAAGTATTTCTACGAGCTCTCGACCCTTGTGAGAGAGCATCGCCCTCTGGTCCGGGTCATTCCGGAAAAGAAGGAGGGAGTAGAAGGGATCTTACTGAGCGAGGATCTTAAAAGTGCCTGCCTGATCGATGAAAAAGGGACCATCCTGGTGGAGAAGACCATGGAGGATCCTTTTGAAGATTATGTAGGGGAGACTCAGAAGAACAGAGCCAAGGTCCTGATCGCTTCGGTGTTTGGAAACAAGGTGCCCTGGGGCATTCTGACCGGTGTTCGTCCTTCCAAGGTAGCTTATCACTACCAGGAACAGGGAAAGAGCGCTGAGGAGACGGCTGAGATCTTAGAGGAGCATTACCTGCTCCGTAAGGATAAGGCAGAATTGTGCAGTTCTGTAGCAAAAGCTGAAAGAGAACTGATGAAGGATCAGAAGGGGGAAGACATCAGCATCTATGCCGGTGTACTGTTCTGTCCCACCAGATGTTCCTATTGCTCCTTTATCAGCAATGATAAGAGAGCGTATGATCGTTATGCCATGGATTATGTGGATGCCATGATCCGGGAAATGGAAGAAGTGAGTAAGAGTATCCGTGGTAGAAAGATCCGTTCCTTCTATATGGGAGGCGGTACACCTACCACGCTGGATGCAGCATCTCTTAAAAGGATCCTTACCAAAGCGGATGAACTGTTTGATTTCTCTAAGATGCAGGAGATCACAGTGGAGGCCGGACGCCCGGATACCATTACCAGAGAAAAACTGGAGGTGCTGAAGGAATGCGGTGTAGATCGTATCTCCATCAATCCCCAGACCATGAACCAGAAGACTTTGGATCTGATCGGCCGTTCCCACAGCGTGGAAGCAGTGGAAGAAGCCTTCCTTCTGGCAAGAGAGGTGGGCATTGATAATATCAACATGGATCTGATCGTAGGACTTCCGGAGGAAACAGAGGAAGATGTCCAAAGGACCATGGAAAAGATCGCACCCCTTCATCCGGATAACGTGACGGTCCACACTTTGGCGGTCAAGCGTTCCTCCCGCATGAATGAGATGGGAGAAGGCGAAGAGATGCTGACAAAGGACATCGAGGCATTACAAAACAAGATCGATGCTATGATCGGTATCACCGCAAAGTTCTGTAAAGAGTGGGGCATGGAACCCTACTATATGTACCGCCAGAAGAACATGGCCGGTAATTTTGAAAATGTAGGATATGCACTTCCCAGGAAAGAGGGAAGGTATAATATCGAGATCATGGAAGAGAGACAGAGTATCCTGGCTTTTGGTGCCGGCGGTGTGTCCAAGGTCTATTTCCCAGAGGAAAACAGACTGGAAAGAGTGCCGAACGTAAAGGGAGTAAAGGAATACATCGAGCGTCTCGATGAGATGATCGAGCGAAAGAGAAAGGCATTTAGTGAGGAGTGTTCCTCAGAGAAAGAGTAATATGGATCGAGAAACTTTAATCAGGACCATGGGAGAGAGACCGCTGAAGATCTCTGAGATCTTTTCCAGCAGTTACAGCTTATTGTCGAACCGCTTTGGTTCCTATCTGATGCTGTCCTTCCTGGTCTTCCTTCCCGCCAATGTGATCCTTCAGTACTTTACCATGAAGATCACCATGGTGGATCTGGAGGGCGTGGATCTGCTTACCGCGGATCTGACACCTTTTCTGCAGCAGTACCTTCATCTGATCGTTGCCAATCTGATGGCAGAGTTTATCGCTCTGATCGCCATCCTTGTTACGGCAGTGCAGGTCAAGAATCAGCTGTTCGATGAAAAGAACCACACTTTTGGTACATTGTTCTACCGCGGTATCCGTATGTGGCCCAGAGCCGCACTGACCCAGGTGATCGTCCTTCTGCAGATGATCACGGCTGTTATCTGCTGCAGTATGCTCTTGGCGCTTCCCCTGATCGGACTGATCGCCATTGCCCTGCTGCTTCTGATCGCCATCCGTTTTGTCATGTACGAGAATTTCTGCGGTGCTGCGGCAGCCCTTCGAGGCCGCATGGGCTTTGACAATGTGCGCTATGTCCGTTTCCTGGTCCATGGTAAGTCCATGCACTATATCGGACTGTTTGCGGCAGTCACACTCCTTTCCAACGGTGTGATCATCCTGGTGAGTCTTCTTAGCAGCAATCTGTTCCTGGCAACCGCCAATGAATATGTCAACATGGCGATCTCCGTGGCACTTTCCACGCTGCTCTCCGTTTTGAACATCTTTGGTTATATCTGCGGTACCATCGCACTCTTCAATTTAGAGGAGATGAAGAGAAACGAACTGAAGACCTTAGCAGTGACGCTGCAGAACCCTCAGGAGCGATCCATGGTGGAGGAATCCCTGGAGGCTATGGACGAGGGGATCGAAGACGAGGAAACCGCTGAGGATGGCTCTGACAAAGAAGATCCCGACAAGGCGGATGAGCCGAAAGACAGTTGACAAGAGGGGCTCTCAGCCTGTATAATATGTATTCGGCTGTGCCTGTACGCCCTTGAATGTAACAACATGAAGGAAACGGGTACAGAGATAATATTTTTAAGTAATCAATCGGTGATCCCCATCGAAACAACATGGGTGAGATGGACGGAGACCGTATAGGAGGTTTTATTATGAAGCATTCTGTTGAGAAGCTCGAAGGCGGTATGGTTAAGCTGAGCTTTGAGATCGAGCAGGACAAGTTTAATGCTGCCATCAAAGCTGTATTCGAGAAGCAGAAGAAAAACATTTCCATCCCCGGATTCCGTAAGGGTAAGGTTCCCTTCGCTATGGTCTGCCAGTACTACGGAAAGGCTATGTTCTATGATGATGCACTGAATGAGTGCCTCCCCGATGCTTATAAGCAGGCAGTCGAGGAAGAGGGGCTGACCGTTATGAGCCGTCCCGAGGTTGATCTGGAAGTCTTCACTCCCGACACCGAGATCATGATGACCGCTATCGTTGCTATCAAGCCCGAAGTCAAGCTTGGCGAGTACAAGGGCCTGAAGAAGGAAATGGAAGATATCACCGTTACCGATGAGGATGTTGAGAAGGAGATCGAGAGATCTCTGCGCAACAACGCTCGTAAGGTTGAGATCACCGATCGTGCAGCTCAGATGGACGACACCACCAACATCGACTATGTCGGTAAGGTTGACGGTGTTGCTTTCGAAGGCGGCTCTGCAGAGGGCTTTGACCTGAAGCTTGGTTCCAACTCCTTCATCCCCGGCTACGAGGAGCAGATCGTTGGACATAACGTTGGCGAGACCTTCGATGTCAACGTAACCTTCCCCGAGAAGTATCACGCTGAAGACCTGGCAGGCAAGGATGCTGTCTTCACCGTAACCCTGAACAAGATCACCGTTGAGGAGCTTCCTCTCCTGGACGACGAGCTGGTTAAGGAACTTTCCAAGTTCGACACCGTTGCTGAGTACCGTGAGGATACCAAGAAGACCCTGACCGAGCGCAAGGAAAGAGCAGCTAAGGACGAGATGAAGAACAAGCTCATCGAGGCTGTTACCGCAGCAGCAGAGGTTGAGATCCCCGCAGCAGCTATCATCGAGAAGTGCGACGAGCAGATCCAGCAGTTCGCTCAGCAGCTCAGCTATCAGGGAATGGACATCAACCAGTACATGAAGATGTCCGGTACCACCATCGATCAGCTGCGTGACGAGATCAAGCCCAGTGCTGAGAAGAACCTGAAGGAAGCTCTGGTCATGGAAGCAGTTGCTAAGGCCGAGGGTCTGGAAGTTTCCGATGAGGACGTTGATAAGGAAATGGAAGACATGGCTAAGATGTACGGTATGGACATCGAGACCATCAAGGGCTACATGGCTGGCAACGAGCTGGAGAACATGAAGGCAGAGATGCTGGTTCGTAAGGCTGTTGACTTCGTCGTTGAGAACGCCATTGACTAATTAAGAAATCATATATCCAGCGGAAACGACTTGCCGTTTTGTGTAGCCTAAAGGCGCTCAAACTGCGAGTCGTTTCCATTAACGACAAACTTTAAAGAAAGGTGGATATTCCGATGAAGAATGCATTTATTCCTTATGTTATCGAAGAGACCGGAAGAGGCGAACGTACTTCCGACATTTTTTCCAGACTTCTGAAGGAGCGTATCGTACTTCTGTGCGATGAGGTCAATGATCAGACTGCTTCTTTGATCGTTGCTCAGCTTCTGTTCTTGGATTCCGAGGATCCTACCAAGGATATCCAGTTCTATATCAACAGCCCCGGAGGATCTGTCAGTGCAGGTCTGGCTATCTATGACACCATGAAGCTCATCCGTGCCGATGTATCTACCATCTGCATGGGTATGGCAGCCAGCATGGGTGCTTTCCTGCTTTCCGGCGGAACCAAGGGTAAGAGATTTGTTCTTCCCAACGCAGAAGTTATGATCCATCAGCCCCTGGGAGGTTCTCAGGGACAGGCCAGCGATATCCAGATCCAGGCTCAGCATATTTTGAGAACCAAGGAAAGACTGAATCGTATCCTGGCAGAGAATACCGGCAAGACTCTGGAAGAGATCGAAAGAGACACCGACAGAGACAACTGGCTCACTGCAGAGCAGGCAGTAGAGTACGGCCTGGTAGATGGAATCATCGAGAAGAAGTAAGATATGGCTAACGAGAAAAAAAGAGCATTCTGTTCCTTCTGTGGAAAGACCCCGGATCAGGTTCGTCGTCTGATCGCAGGCAACGGCGTATTCATCTGTGATGAGTGTGCCAACCTCTGCATGGACATCATCGAGCGTGAACTGGAAGAGGAAAGAAACGCAGGCATGGATTTTGGGGGAGATTTCCCCACGCCCAAGGAGATCAAGGCTCATCTGGATGAGTATGTCATCGGACAGGATGAGGCGAAGAAATCCCTGGCGATCGCTGTATATAACCACTATAAGCGCATCATGACCAAGGGTCAGCTGAACGATGTGGAACTGACAAAGAGTAATATCCTTCTGGTAGGTCCCACCGGTTCCGGAAAGACCTATCTGGCACAGACTCTGGCAAAGATCATCAATGTGCCCTTTGCCATTGCCGATGCGACTACCCTGACCGAAGCAGGTTACGTAGGTGAAGATGTTGAGAATGTGCTCTTAAAACTGATCCAGGCAGCTGACTTCGATGTTGCCAGAGCCGAGCACGGCATTATCTACATCGATGAGGTCGATAAGATCACCAGAAAGAGCGAGAATCCCTCCATTACCCGTGATGTCAGCGGTGAGGGTGTTCAGCAGGCACTGTTGAAGATCCTGGAGAGCACCGTTGCCAACGTGCCTCCGAATGGTGGACGTAAGCATCCTCAGCAGAATTTTATCCAGATCGATACCACTAACATCCTCTTTATCTGTGGCGGTGCTTTTGATGGTATGGAAAAGATCATCAAGAACCGCACCAACGTCAAGACCATGGGCTTTAATGCCGGTGAAGCGAAGGCTGTCATGAGTGATGAGGAAGAGACTACCGCACTGTTCAAGAAGATGACACCTCAGGATCTGATCAAATTTGGTCTGATCCCCGAGTTTGTCGGTCGTCTTCCCGTCAGTGTGGCACTGGAGCCTCTGGATGAGAAGGCACTGGTACGTATCCTGAAGGAGCCTAAAAATTCTCTGGTACGTCAGTATAAGGCACTGTTCTCTCTGGATGATGTAGAGCTGGAGTTTGAGGACGATGCACTGGTAGAGGTAGCTAAGGCTGCCCTTTCTCAGAAGACCGGTGCCCGCGGACTAAAGACCATCATGGAAGGTACTTTGAAGGATCTGATGTATGAAATCCCCAGCCGCAACGACGTGGAAAAGATCACCATTACCAAGGAAGCAGTCCTGAAGACGGATCTTCCCAAGTTGGAACTGATCGATGAGGAAGCACAGGACACCCCAAAAGTTGCCAAAAGAACAGAAGGAGTTCCTAAGAAATCCAAAAGAACATCCGGTAAAAAGGTGGCTCCTGAATTTTAAGGTGGAACAGGAAGATGAAGATCAGAGAACAAAACAGTAAACTCTCCTGCGTCTGCGGAAGAGTGGATCAGTTCCCGAAGCCATCGCTTCCGGAACTGGCCTTTGCAGGCAAGTCCAATGTCGGAAAGTCCACGCTGATCAATATGCTTCTTGGACGAAAGAACCTGGCAAGGACCAGTTCGGTCCCGGGTAAGACCCAGACCATCAACTGGTACAATATCGATGATCAGCTGTTCTTTGTAGACCTTCCTGGCTACGGATATGCCAAGGCCTCCAAGACTGATCAGGTCAAGTGGGGCAAGGTCATCGAGACCTATTTAAATAAACGTGAGACGCTCCAGTGCGTCTTATTGCTGGTGGACATCAGACATGCTCCCTCAGCAAACGATCTGATGATGATGGATTTCCTCCGTCATTATCAGGTAAAGACCGTTGTCGTTGCCACCAAGGCCGACAAGGTCACAAGAAATCAGCTTCCCTCTCAGATCAAGATGCTTTCCAATGAACTCAGAGTCGAAAAGTCGGATATTATCCCGGTTTCTTCTTTGAGCAAGATGGGTAGAGACATTCTCTGGGAGAAACTCATCCAGATGGCGGAAGGAGATAAGACAGGTGGATCACCAGTTGTCGGAGAATAAACTGATCCTGCTGTATATTATCCACGAGAAGGAGAATATCAAGGCAGCAGATCTGTATGATTTCGTTTTATACCATGGTTACATGGAATACTTTGCGCTGCAGAATTACATGGCGGAACTGGAAGATACCGCTCTGGTGGTGGAAATGCTCCAGGGAGGCGAGGTGTACTACACCACGCTGCCTGAGGGAGATATGATCATCGAGATGTTCCGTGCCAGGATCCCCCACAGTATCCGTGAGGATATCCGTAATTATGCGCAGCATTCTCCGGATAATGAATCACCTCTTCTGGGAGCTGATGCAGAGATCCGAAAGATCGATGATGAACATTACGAGGTACATTGCCGTGTCCTGGATTATGACAGAGCGGTTATGGATCTCTTAAAGACCGCTGCTTCCGAGGAGATGGCTAATCGGATCCGTAACACCTGGATGCAGAAGGGTATGAGTTTTTACAGGAATATCACAAAGGAGTTAAATTGACATGGCGGACATTATTCAGCCTAGAATCCTTACCGGCTTTATGGAACTTCTGCCGGAAGATCAGATCCAGTTCAATAAGATGATGGATACCATTCGTCGTGTCTATGAGCAGTTTGGTTTTCTGCCCCTGGACACCCCGACCATTGAGATCTCCGAGGTCCTCCTGGCTAAGGCCGGTGGAGAGACCGAGAAGCAGATCTATCGTTTCAACAAGGGCGATCATGATCTGTCTCTGCGTTTTGACCTGACCGTTCCTCTGGCACGTTATACCGCACAGCACGAGAGCGAGCTGGTATTCCCCTTCAAGAGATATCAGATGAGCAAGGTGTTCCGTGGTGAGCGTCCTCAGAAGGGTCGTTACAGAGAGTTCTATCAGTGTGATATCGATATCATCGGTCTGGACGATCTGAGCCTGTTCTACGATGCTGAAATGCCTTCTGTCATCTATCACGTATTCAAAGAACTGGATTTCGGTCCCTTCACCATCCGTCTGAACAACCGTAAGATCCTGAACGGATTCTTTAGAAGCCTCGGACTGGAAAACAGCATTGCCGATGTCCTTCGTATCATCGATAAGATCGACAAGATCGGTGAAGAGAACGTCCGCGGTGAGCTGAAGGAACTGGAGGTAGTCGATACCGCCATCGATTCCATCCTGAACCTGATCCACATTGCCGGATCTAACGATGAGATTGTTGCCAGCCTGGAGACCATGGGCATTGAAGATGAGACCTTCATGGAGGGTGTTTCCGAAATGAAGCAGGTTATCAGCAACATGCGTCTTCTGGGAATGCCGGAAGAGAACTTCCGCATCGATCTGACCATCGCCCGCGGTCTGGATTACTACACCGGTACCGTATACGAGACCACTCTGAATGACTATCCCAAGCTGGGAAGTATCTGCTCCGGCGGACGCTATGACAACCTGACCGGATACTACACCAAGCAGAGAATGCCCGGTATCGGTATCTCCATCGGTCTGACCCGTCTGTTCTCTCAGCTCAAGGAAGTGGGTCTTCTCAAGACTGAGAGACGTACTCTGGTAGATGCTTTGATCGTTCCTCTTGGAATGGACCAGATGCCTTACTGCCTTAAGACCGCTGCCACGCTTCGCGATGCTGAGATCAAGACCGACGTCTTCTATCAGGAAAAGGGTATGAAGCAGAAGATGAAGTATGCATCCCGCCTTGGTATTCCTTATGTTGTC
>JAZUIK010000127.1:0-3663 GCA_045642205.1 Bianqueaceae bacterium | reverse complement strand
TTGATCGGATATTGCTTTGGCTGTATCAACTTTGCCTTTATCCTGGGTAAGTGGAAAAAGAAGATCGATATCCGTGACTACGGCAGCGGAAATGCCGGAACCACCAATGCTTTGAGAGTGCTGGGAAAGAAGATGGGTATCATTACCCTGGTGGGCGATATCCTGAAGACTGTTCTGGCCCTGGCGATCGTCGCATTGATCTACGGCTATGGAGAAAAGCAGCTCCTTCTCTGGGGCGGTGTGGGTGTCTTTATCGGACACAACCATCCTTTCTACATGCAGTTTAAGGGAGGTAAGGGTGTTGCGGTCATGATCGGTATGATCCTGTTTGCAGATCCCCTTTTGCTGGTCACCGCAGGTCTTCCTGCACTGATCCTTCTTTGGATCACCAAGTATGTGTCCCTGGCATCCATTTCCTATATGGCACTTCTGATCATTGAATCTCTGTTTTATGAGTTCAAGGATCCTAATGGTCTGGAGATCATTCTTTTGACGACAGCGCTGGCTGCTACCACGATCTATCGTCATCATGCCAACATCAAGCGCCTCATTAACGGAACCGAGAGAAAGCTTGGTCAGAAGGTCAACATCGACCACAAGACTGAGAACAAATAACTGGAGGAATCAACATGACTCATCAGGAACTTGCAGAAAGACTGTTCCCCGATATTACAACCACTCCCGAGGAGATGGAGGCTCGTTATCCCGAGAGACAGCTTCCCGAGGGTGCTAAGGTTACCCGTATCGCTCCCAGCCCCACCGGCTTCATGCATCTGGGTAATCTCTATGGTGCTATGGTCGATGAGCGTCTTGCTCATCAGAGCAAAGGTGTTTTCTATCTTCGTATCGAAGATACCGATCGTAAGAGACTGGTCGAGAACGGCGTAGAGACCATCCTGACGGTCTTCAAGCGCTTTGGACTGAACTTTGATGAAGGTGCTACCCTGGAAGGGGATAACGGTATCTATGGTCCTTACACCCAGAGTGAGCGTGGCCCGATCTATAAGACCTATGTCAAGGATCTGGTCGCAAAGGGAATGGCATATCCCTGCTTCTGCACTGAGGAAGAACTGTCCGAGGCACATCGCATCCAGGAAGAGAACAAGGAAAACTTCGGTTATTATGGTAAGTATGCTGTATGGAGAGATCGTTCTTTAGACGAGGTCGAGGCAGCACTGGATGCAGGTAAGCCCTGTGTTATCCGTTTCCGTTCCGAGGGTTCTATCGAGCATAAGATCAAGTTTGAGGACCTGGCAAAAGGTAAGATGGAGATCACCGAAAATGATCAGGATGTCGTCATCTTAAAGTCTGACGGACTGCCCACCTATCACTTTGCCCATGTCATCGACGACCATCTGATGCATACCACCCACGTAGTTCGTGGAGAGGAGTGGCTCGGAACTCTGCCGATCCATATCCAGCTGTTTGATGCCCTTGGCTTCAAGCGTCCCAAGTATGTCCATACCGCACAGCTGATGAAACTGGATGGAACTTCCAAGAGAAAGCTTTCCAAGCGTAAGGATCCTGAGTTTGCTCTGGATTATTACTTCTCTGAGGGTATTCCGATCGCTGCCGCTGTGGAGTATATCATGACTCTTCTGAATTCCAATTTCGAAGAGTGGAGACGTGCTAATCCCATGGCTCCTCTGGATGACTTTGCTTTCAGCCCCAAGAAGATGAGCGGCTCCGGAGCATTGTTTGATCTGGATAAGCTGAACGATGTCTGTAAGAATGTTGTTGCCCGTATGAGTGCCGAAGAGGTCTACAACCTGACTTCTGCATGGGCAAAGGAATATGATCCCGAGTTCTATGCTCTGATGAGCAAGGATCCTGACTTCACCAAGGCGGCGTTGAATATCGGACGCGGTGGAAAGAAGCCCAGAAAGGACTTCGGAGTCTGGAATGAGGTAAAGGGATATATGGGATTCCTCTTTGATGAGATCTTTACTCCCGACTATACCCAGATGCCTGCTTCCATCGATCAGGATACCATCAAGGCTGTCATCGAGGCCTATATGGAGAAATATGAGACCTCTGAGGCTCAGGATGCCAATGCATGGTTTGAGGAAGTCAAGTCCATGTGTCCTCAGTTTAATTTTGCCGAGGATATGAAGCTCTATAAGGCTAATCCCGAAAACTATAAGGGAAATGTCGGTGACTTCTCCATGATCCTTCGTGTTGCCATCTGTGGAAGAGCACAGGCACCGGATCTGTTCTCTGTCATGCAGCTGCTTGGTAAGGACCGTGTCATGGCACGTTTGAAGGCTGCATTGAACTAAGAAGCCTTTAGTCTAATCAATGAATCAATCTGTAAGGAGGTATGACGATGTCAGAGTATCGTGGCGGAAGAAATCAAAATGTCCGCCGTGTGTCCGCCGCCAGCGTGCGTGATAGACGTTCTCAGGGAATCATTACGTTTCTTGTCGTCCTGGCTGTCTTTATATATCTTCTTGGTCAGTTCATGAATCTTCTGAACAGAGATGCAACGAACTATATCGTGGCGCAGAACGGAGAGATCGTCGATTCCTTCTCCGCTCAGGGTGTCATTGTACGAGATGAGCTTCTGGTCCGTGCTTCCACTGCCGGTATCGTAGAATATTACTACCCAGGCGGTAAGGAACTGAAGGCAGGAACTCTGGTCTGTTCTCTGCATGATAATGCCTATGGTGAGATCCTGCAGACAAAGATCGATGAGATCTATGCACAGATCGCCGACATGGATGATGCCGCTCAGTATAACGAAGCGTTCGAGTCTCTGGATACCAATATCGCTCAGTCTGTTTCTCAGTACCTGAGAGCAAAATCTACCACCAACTATGCTTCTTTGTATCTTTTGAAGAGTGACCTGATGGATGCGGTAGGTGAGCGTAAGGATATGTATTCTCTGGTCAACAATACCCGAGTTTCTTCTCTGCTTGCGGAGCAGCAGATCTATCTGAACGAGCAGAGTAGTATCATCTCCAACCTGTACCTTTCCTCCGGCGGTCTTCTGGACTTCTCCTACGACGGTTACGAGGGATGGACCACAGAGCAGATCAACTCTGACTTCCTTCAGAACTATGATGGTTATTACTCTTACTTCCAGATCAACATGCAGGCCGTTAAGGCAGGTGATCCTCTGTATCGTCTGGTCTATTCTCCTCAGTGGAGCGTGGTCCTGTATCTGACGGAAGCAGAAGCAGAGTTCTTCAGCGGAATGGATACGGTATCGTTTATCTATAACAGTTCCGATAAGCTGACCGGACGTGTTGCCATGCTGGATAAGACCGGTTATGACGAATACAAGCTGGTATTGAAGCTGACCGAGCGTGTTCAGGATTTCATGCACGATCGTATCGCGACCATCGTCTTCAATAAGAACTCCCATACAGGAATCAAGATCTCCGACAGCTGTCTTGTCAGCCGTGAGTATTTTGTTATTCCCAAGAAGTATCTGATGCAGAGCGGTGATGATTATGGATATATCGTAGTCGGTAATTCCGGTACCTATTTCCAGAAGATCTCCATCGTTTCTACTGATGATGACTGGATCTATTATTCGTTGCCGGAGGGCGCACCAACCACGGTAACCATACAGATGCAAAGTACCCTGGATACGATGCTGACCGGTGCAACAGGTTCTCTTTACGGTGTCTATGTCGTTAATGGTGCCAATGAGCATTT
>JAZUIK010000126.1:0-20482 GCA_045642205.1 Bianqueaceae bacterium | reverse complement strand
TCTATAACAATTGATGAACTGATATGCTCAGAGGAAATCATAATTGCGGCAAAAGACGAGAGAGAAAACTCTTTGCGTAAGTTCGCCGCTTTCATTTGCAGTCTGCTGGATATATTCATAGCTGTCCTGCTCTTTATTCCTGTATTCGGAAACGGAGTATTATCAAAATCTGCGGTTTCTCTCTTTACGATGACAGATATTCAACCCTGGATAAAGCACCTGTTTGTCGCACTCATCATAATTACTGTGCTTAATGGTATTTGCGGGACAGTCATAAGCGGCATGGACAGGCCGATTTGGATAAGACACAGGATCGTTACAGGAATTGCGCTGACAATTATCTGTTCCGGTGTATTTATTCTGACTAGGCAGCCGTATGCGGGAATTATCTGCTTTTCGATGCTTATTGTAAAAGGCGGATTGATAAAAAAAACCCGATAATAAATTTTTGTTTAATGCGTCAATCCAAGGATCGAAGTTCATCTTCGGTCCTTGTTTTTTGCAAAAAAGAACCGGCTGCTAGAGTTCACTATCAACCGGCTGAAGTGTTCAATAGACAAACGGGGGTCTTATCAAACCGAGGTGAGCAATTTCTACCATTCATAGAACGATATTCCCTTTTTCATCCTGAGAAAATAGAAAAGACGATCTGTATCGGACAGGTTGCGAATTTCGTTCCGGCAGAAGAAGAGGGGTACAAACACGCTAGGAGCGAGGCATTAAAGGCTGGTGATGATGTGACAGCTTTGGATGCCGCATTTGAAGCCTTTCAGGCAGATCCTGGATGCTCAATAGCAGAACTGCGTTCGCTTACAGCACCTTATAATACCCCTGATGTTCCGCAAAGAGCATTTATTGAAGATAGTGAAAGACAGGCTTATGAAAAAGCCTGTCTTTTGATCTTTTAACATTTATTTTTGGATCTCGATACAGATCTCTGTTCCCTCGGATGAACTGTTTTTTACATAAACCTGACCGTTATGCAAAGAGGCAATATCGCTGACAAGAGCCAGTCCTAATCCAACACCGCCCATTTCCCGACTTCTCGCCTTATCGACACGGTAGAAGGGGCGGAAGATTTCATTCCAATGGTCTTCAGGGATTCCATGACCGGTGTCTGACACCAGGAGCAGGATTCGATTTGCCTCTTCCGAAATCTCTACCTTGACCCGGCCCTCTTCCTTATTGTATTTGATGGCATTTTCCACCAGATTGTACACCAATCGGTAAAACAGCACTTCATTTCCTTTGATGATGGAAGTGCTTCCGGCGTGAGATAAGGTGATCTTCTTTTCTTCCGCAAGAAGTGAAAGATCCATCAACACTTCTTCCGTCAGTGCATCCAGATCGATATCATCTTTTAAAGGCGCTGTATGCAGGCTCATCAATTCCAAAAGAGAAGAAATCAGATGATTCATATGACCTGTCTGACGCAATGTTGTGGCCATCACCGCACTATATTCTTGTTCTGTATGATGTGTATGCTTCTCAAATACTTCAAGATTAGTCTGAAGGATCGCTAAAGGAGTTCTCAATTCATGGGCAGCATTTGCTGAGAATTGCTTCTGGGAAAGAAAAGCATCATTGATCCTTCGAAGCATCCGATTAAAGGATCTGGTCAGATCCGCGACCTCATCGTCCCCATCGATCTCTTCGAGTTCCTTTGAAAGATTGTTCGCTGATATCTCTCCAATGGATTGATTCAGTTTCTTTAATGGCTTCAGAACGATTCCGGATATGATCCATGTAAGAACTGTTCCAACCACGATAATGACGATCGTGATCACAATACACTGAACTTTGAAGTCCTGTTTGGTATCCTGCAGCGCCAGAGAGATATCCGGGATCATACTGGGAATATTCAGAGAGTATTCCTGCTGTTCACTGGTAATGGTTACGGAAAACACTTCATCTTCCAACTGATCCAGTTTCATAATAGCAGAATTCATAATGATCAGATCCAATGTCACGCAGCAGATGGTAATGATCAGTGCGGAGAACAATGTCAGCCTTACTTGCAGTGATAATTTCTTCATTCAAATTCACCTATCATATATCCCTGTCCGATCTTATTCTGAATCGGATCGAATCCCAGTTCCGCTTTTAGTTTCTTTCGGAGAGAGGAGATATGTACACGGATCGAATTGCTGAATTCATCTGCATTAGAGTCCCATAAGTGTTCGATCAGTGTTTCCTGAGAAATGTATCTCTCGGGATGGAGCATCAGGTACTCCAGAATACCGCTTTCCTTTTTTGTCAGGTGTACTTCTTTTTCGGCAACAGTAACCTTTCTGGTTCTCGTATCGAAGCTGATCCCTGACATGGAAAGAGTCACGGATTCCTGAATAAACTTTCGTCTGGTAAGAGAACGGATCCTTGCTTCCAGCTCTTCAAAATGGAAAGGCTTCGTCAGATAATCATTGGCACCTTCATCCAGTCCCTGGATCTTGTCGGAAAGTTGGATCCGCGCTGACAAAATGATCACGGGGGTCACCAGATTGGTCTTTCGAAATTCATGCAGGATCTCCATGCCATCCATTCCGGGAAGATTCAGATCCAGAAGGATGAGATCATAACTTTCTTCCTGGCACATTTCCAGCCCGGAAAGGCCATCATGGGTCATCTCTACCTCATAACCATCCATCAGAAGGCCTTCACGTATGGAAGCGGCCAATTCTTTTTCATCTTCGATCACTAGCAGTTTCATAATAATCCTCAAAAATCTTGATATCTCATCTTAACACAAGGAGAGTGTTTAGTAAAAATGTTATTTGATGAATCCGATATCGTAATACGCGCGCGTTGTATGCCGTGTATTACTCGCGTTGTACGCGTTTGTTCTTAACAGGAATTTAACACCGGATCTGCTACAATACCATCAAATTCTTATTATATGGAGGATTCGTCCCATGAAAAAGTTACTTTCTGTTCTGATCGCAGCTATTCTGATGATGTCTCTGACCGGATGCAGCCTGTTCTCCAGTGGTGCTTCAGAAGACGCACCTACCGGTGGTGCCATCGAGATTACCGATACTTATACCCATATCGAACCTGAAGTTGAGTATGCTGCACGTTATGCATATACTTCCGGAAAGAATTGTCCTGATCTGGTAGATGGATTCAAAAGTGAATATGGCGTTGATCTCATTCAGGACTTTCTGATCCTTTATGGTGACAAGGATGACAGAGCACTCTGCATGTATGAATACTATGTTTTTGCTACCCCTGAGGACGCTAAAACTGCTCAGGAATTCATGGGTGCCGACTACTTTGCCATCATTGAAGGCAACGAGAACATCCTGCTTGCATATTCCGATCAGGAATTCACCCAGATGGTCATCGATATGAATGTTCAGTATGCCAGCCTTACCGAAAACACCTGCAGTGCCTACGCATATTTTATGAAAGATATCGATGCACTGATCGAAATCCAGTAATCTGTGGATCCCATGAAACAAACTCATAAATCCAAGGAAAAGAGCAGACAGATCGGGTTTAAAGACCTGATCATGATCGTCAAAAAGTCTCGAATCCCGTGGCTTTGGGTAGCAGCGCTGTTTATCTTCAACCTGATGTATAACAGGCTGCTGCTCAGTATTCCTACCACCACCGGAAGACTGCTCGGAGGAGACCTGTCTGCAGGTGCTCTGAGTGAAGCGTTGATCGGCTATGGGCTGTTAGCTCTACTGGCAATCGTGCAGTGTCTGATCCGTGCTTTTGCTTATTCCACCACAACAAAACGAGCCCGTTTTCAGTTGTGGGGCCAGATGTTGAAGATCAAAGAATCCTTCTTTGATACGATCGATCGCTCTGAAATGCTCTCTGCCGTAACCTACGATATCTCTTCTGGCATTCCCAGCCTGCTTGCCTTGATCGTTGCCGTTATTCCTGACATTATCTACGTTATCAGGGCACTGATCGTGGTAGAAAGCTATGATGTTATCCTTCTGATCATCCTGATCCTGTTCCTGCCGCTGAAGTATGTCTATATGCGTATCGTTGGACGATGGGTCTATAAGACAGAGGCACAAGCCCGTGAAAAGATCGGTGTTCTCACAGGAAGATTAGATGAGAGATTGAAGAATGTCTCTCTCATCAAGTCTTTCAACAGGGAAGACGCGGAAGGTGAGAAGGGCGAAGAGTATATTAATGAACTCTATAAAGCCAATGTCGCTATCGCCAAGGTCAGCGGAATATCGCTCTCTGTCCAGCAGGGAATCGAACTCCTTCAGCAGTTTTTGTTAATGGTCGTAGCGGTAGTACTTTTGCAGAAGGGAAGTATCGATATTTCCCAGTGGATCGCATTCTTCCTGTTTTCCACCAATATCTCCTCAAAGATCGCTACCCTGATCGATGATTGGGTTCAGTTGAAGGGAATCGGCGGAAGCCTGGAGAGAAGTGTCCGTCTGTACAAAGCTCCTAAAGAAGAGATGAACGAACAGGGTAAAGATCTTAAGGATCTGAAGGATTATTCCATTTCTTTTGAGGACGTGTCTTTCTCTTATGTGGAAAAAGATGCTGCATCCCAGGAAGAGGTGGAGAAAGAAGCACTTTCTTCTGTTTCTTTTACGATCCCGGAAGGTTCCAAAGTGGCTGTCGTCGGCCGAAGCGGAAGCGGAAAATCCACGGCGCTGTCTTTGATCGAGCGGTTCTATGAGCCTGCTTCCGGTAAAGTCACCCTTGGCGGGGTCCCCATCAATGAATATCAGATGGAGGAATATCGAAAGCAGATCGCTTATGTTCCTCAGTTTCATCAGGTATTCTCCGGAACCATCAGGGAAGCACTTTTGTATGGAAATGAAACCGATCTTCCCGACGAGATCATTTTGGAGAATGCTTCCGAAACAGGATTTGATCAATATATCCTGCTGCAGACAGAAGGTCTTCAGACCATGATCTCCGGAGGAGATATGATGAGCGGAGGTCAGCTTCAGAAACTCATCATTACCAGAGAAAAGATGCGCGACTCCAAGATCGTTCTGCTGGATGAACCTTCCAGTGCACTGGATGCAGAATCCACACAGATAGTTCGCGACCTGATCATGGAAGAGCTGAAGGATAAGACGGTTGTGGTCGTTACGCATGATCTTTCCTATATCCAAGACATGGACCAGATCATTCTTCTGACCGATGGAGAGATGATCGCTTCCGGAACCTACCCGGATCTGATGGATACTTGTCCTGCATTTCGTGAACTGGTAGAGACACAGGAGGTGACGGCATGAATCAACCCAAGCGTTACCTGAACCTCTTTAAAGGTGTTTCTCTTCCCTGGATCATGCTGATCATTCTATTTATCACCGGTATCGTTGCCGGTCAGGTAGAAGTGCGTTCCGTTCAGATCACAGCCGATATCATTGACTCCTATCAGAACACGATCCGCGCGGATCGCCTGGTAAGGTATCTGGTGTATCTTTCTTTGACAGTTGTATGTTCTGTGATTACCACTTTAGTAGGAGAAGTCTGTTATGGACGGATCAACAAGCAGGTGAGAAGCAAGGTCTTCCGTCATCTGCTCCGTTTACCCAGAAAGTTCTATGATCAGGAGTCAGCCGATGAATTGGTCAGCCGTGTGATCTCCGATGCCGGTTCTGCCGCTTACTACTTTGAGATCCTCATCTCGACCTTCGGAGCTGTATATACCGCTTTTCTGGTATTCAAAAATCTCATTGCCTATAATAAGGTTATGGGACTTTACTCACTGCTGATCATTCCGGTCTCCGTTGTCATTGCCATGATCTACGGATGGTTTACTTTTACGGCTGCCCGTAAGGGGGTTAACTCCAATGCTGTGACCATGGGATACCTCTTTGAGAGGACTGCTGCCTTTAAAGCTATCAAAGCCTTCAATATGCAGGATAAGGAACTTGCATCCGGTGATAAGATGTTCAAATTGATGTTTGAAGCGGACATGTTCTCCGAAATGACCCTGGCTTTTGTACAGGTGGGCATGCAGTTGATCGGAAGCATCTCCCTGATCATCTCCTTTGTCTTTGGCGCAGCCATGGTCAAGAAGGGAGTTCTGACCATTGGTGAACTGGTAGCCTTTTATACCTTATCCGGTAGTGTGGGTATCCAGTTGATCAACCTCTTCCTGAATTACGGAAGCTTCAGATCGATCAACGGTTCTGTAAAAAATGTCGTTGAGATACTTGCTCTGGAAGAAGAGAGCTTATGCGGAGAAGAAATTTCCGGCGAACAAAAGGATATCCATGTGGACCATGTATCCTTCTCCTATGACAAGGTTCCTGTATTGAAGGATGTTTCCTTTACCATTCCAAAGAACCAAACCACAGCGATCATTGGTACCAATGGTGCCGGAAAATCCACTATCTTCAAATTGCTGGAGAGAATGTATACGCCGGATGAAGGCATGATCTGCTACGGAGACAGGGACATTCAGTCCTTCTCTCTGAAAGATTGGCGTGATCATATGGCTATCGTGTCTCAGAGTACAGAACTGATCTCCGGAACGATCCGTGAAACTCTCTGCTATGGCATCAATGAACCGGTGTCCGATGAACCTTTAATGGAAGTGGCAGATCTTTGTGGTATCGGAAACTATATCCGGTCTCTGGAACAGGGACTGGACAGCAGGATCTCAACCGGATCTTCCAACCTCTCCGGAGGTCAGAAGCAGATAATCTCCATCGCCAGAGCTATCCTGAAAAACAGCCCTTACCTATTACTGGATGAAGCAACCGGAAGCCTGGATGCTGAGAGCGAAAGCACTGTAGTCAAAGCGCTGGAGACCTTGATGGAAGGCAAGACGACCATTATGATCGCTCATAATCCTTCCGCCACGGTAAAAGCCGACCGTCTGATCGTCATGCGTGACGGGTGCGTGGAAGATGAAGGTACTCCTGATGAACTGATGGAAAGAAATACTTATTACCAATTATTTATGGGAGGAAAGCAATGAATTCCAAAATTATCAAGCTGCCGGATCTTTCCGGCATGGAAATCAACCAGGATCTTTTGTCCTACAGTGTTTCAGGCGAAGAGATCGATGCCATGGTCAGCGGCATGATGCGTAACCTGGGAGAGACAGTAGAAGCAGAGACTGTTTGCGAAAACTGTGGTCTGATCTGCCAAGGTAACGCCGGCTTAGTTTATCTTTACCCTGACCTCGCTATGCCCGGTATTGAGATCAAGACCGAACTGTCTTCTCTTAAGAAGGGCGATACTTTGAGCGTACTTATCCATGGAGAAGAAGTATCCCTTACCCTGGATAAGATCCTGGTCAATGCTGCCTGCAGTGAAGAAAAGATTGCAGAGAAGGCTGCCATTCCTGGGGTTTCTACCATCGATGATCTGAAAGCACATCTGAAGGAAAAAGAAGAGAATAAAAACCGTGAGAACAACATCCGGATGCATATTATGGCCATGCATGACTATCTCGCTGCCAATGCGGAAGTAGAACTGGATGAAGAAGAGGTCTCTTCCTGGACCATGGCGCAGGCTAAAATCTCCTATGAAGAGAATCTTGCCATGGGAATCGATCTTCGATTCACCGAGGAAGGGGACATGATCACCGAGGAAGAAGCCCTGGAAATGCTGGCAAAAGATATGCGTCCTCAGTTCATCAGCATTCTGGCAGATCAGAAATTTGCTGAAGATCACGGTTTTACCGTTGATGAAGCATCTATCAAGGAGACAACCCTGTCCCAGCTGAAAGAAGCAGGTATCACCGATGAAAAAGCGATCGCTGAGAATGTGTCCATGGCCATCGCTAACGAGTATTTCCGTCTTGTATATGAGACTTTAAAGACTAAAGCAGAGGAGGACATTCAGTAATGATCCGTGAACTTACCAGTGCGACATTTAAAGAAGCCGTTGCCTCTTCCCATTTTGCTGTAGTAGATTGCTATGGCGATTTCTGTTTTGCGTGTGAACTTCTGGAGCCTGTTTTTAACTCCATCGCAGAACGTATGCCGGGCATCGATTTCATGCGCATCAATCTGACCACTAATTTTGAGATCGCTGAAGAGATGCAGATCTTTGACCTTCCTACCATTCTGTTCTACCGTGATGGAGAACTGATGGTAAAGGATATCGGATCCATCGACGAGGAGACCTTTAAGTCCCTTCTTGCCAACATGCTGTACCCGGAGGAGTAATCCCATGGCAAAAGTACGTTTAAACAGTGATCAGGCAGTTGTAAAAAAGATCCGTGAAGGCCTGCGTCAGCGAGGAGGCTTCTGTCCGTGCCGTGCTGAAAACAAACCGGAGTACAAGTGCATGTGCGAAGAATTCAAGGCTCAGATCGATGATCCTGATTTTGAAGGCTACTGCCACTGCATGCTGTACTATAAGGAAAAATAAGCAGAAACAGGGTATCCGATCCGATTTTAACTGAAAGAATCAGTATATATTCCCAGATGGGAGCCCGATGCTTATTATAATTAATATAAGATTAGTGACAAATACCGCATAAAATCTGTGTTTTACCACAAAGATGCACAAGAGTAGGGAGTATACCGTAAGCAAAAAGCAAAGTCTTGTTGATATTAGGGGTTCTCGTTGGTTTTCACATCATGAAATGTGTTATAATACCAAGGTTGCCGAAAAAATAAGTGTTTCGGTGATGTATTCAGCAGCAGATCAGATGCAAAGAGGCTGAATTAAGATCGTAATATAGGGCACAAAAAAATGAAATCCAATGCAGCCATTGCGACCATCATCTCTCAGTTTTGCTCCGCTTTCCTGGCTCTTCGCAAGCTGCTGACCATTGATGATGCGATTCGTGTGATCCCTTCGGAGATCCGTTTGACCATATTGTATTAAAGGATATCGTTCGCTATGGTATGCCTACGGCCATGCAGGGCTGCGTCATTGATCTGTCCAACGTGCTGATCCAGTCCTACATTAATTCCTTTGGCTCTGTGGCTGTTGCGGGAATCGGAGCATACTCCAGAGTAGAAGGTTTTGGTTTCCTGCCGGTAACGGCCTTCTCTATGGCGATCTCTACCTATATTTCTCAGAATATCGGCGCAAGAAAACCCGATCGTGTCAAGAGCGGCATGATCTTTGGCCTGATCGTGGGTGTTGTCTGTGCTCAGGTCATCGGCTGTCATGCGAGGCATTGGAAAACCCACGGCGCCCATGATGGTCATGCTGGTATGCTGGTGTGCGATCCGTGTACTGGTATTTATGACCATTGGCCAGATCTGGCATCATATTGAACTGACTTATTGGATCTATCCCATTACCTGGTTCATCAGTACGGTGGTGTATATTATCTACGCAATAGTACTGAAGAAAAAGGGACAACTCTATGGCACCTATGCATAAAGGAATAAAATATGAGATTTCACAAACTTAACGGAGCCGGCAACGACTTTATTATCATTAACAATCTGGAAGAGCATATTCCGGTGGAGGCTTTTTCAGCCATTGCGGCAAAGATCTGCCATCGGCATCTTTCCATCGGGGCAGATGGTCTGATGGTGGTGGATCGGTCCGATGTGGCTGACTATAAAATGCTGTTTTATAATTCCGATGGTTCTCCCGCAGAAATGTGCGGCAATGGTGCACGCTGCATCTGCCGTTATGGTAATCTGGTGGGACTCTCCGGTGAGGAGCAGGTGGTGGAAACTCCATCAGGCATTGTCAGGGGAAAACGTATTACAGAGCGGATCTATCGGATTCGTCTGACCGATCCTACTGTTATTGATCCGGAATTTACTCTTAAGGTGGATGGTGAAGAGTATCGATGCGGTTATGTGGAACTGGGTAATCCGGGACTTCCTCATGCAGTTGTATATATTCCCGACCTGGCACAACGTGAGAGCAAGACTCTCTTTGATCTGGGGCGTAAGCTGCGTTTTCATCAGCGCTTTCCCAAGGGAGCCAATGTGAACTTTTACGATAAAGATGGGGATGCTCATGTTACAGAACTTACCTATGAGCGCGGGGTAGAAGACTTTACCTTTGCCTGTGGAACCGGTACGGCTTCCATAGCCCTGGTTCTTGCTCAAAGAGGAGAGGGCCCTGACAGCGGTCTTGATTTTGATATGCCCGGTGGACGATTGAACATCGATATTGTTCGCAAGGACGATGGCAGTGTGGATGGTGTATGGCTCACCGGTCCCACCAATGTGGTATGTGTGGGCGAAGTGCGGGACGAGGAATTAGATTTGCGAAAAAATATATGGAGACTTCAGGAATGTATTTCTCTTGACTCATCCCTTAGGGGATAGAATAGAGTATCAGATGTGGAAAGGAGATGGACATAAATGCTTAAAATCAGTGAATTTTCAAAACTCTCACATCTGACGGTAAAAGCTCTTCGATTTTACGAAAAAGAAGGCCTTCTGAAACCTGCTTCCGTTGACGAATGGAATAACTACAGGTTTTATGAAACCTCTCAGCTTGAAATTGCCGCGAGGATCAAATCATACAGACAGCTTGGTCTGTCGATTGAAGAAATCAAAGCAGTGTTTTCCGGTGAAGATGTGAAAGGGATCCTGCAGGAAAAAGCAAAATCACTTATTAAAGACAAAGCGCTTATTGAATCTCGGCTTTCCATAATAAATTCTATTTTGGAGGATAATGAGATGAAATACCAGGTAACGGAAAAAGTGATTTCCGAAAAGATCGTTTATACTGCTGAAACGATATTGAAGACATATTCAGACAGCATGCAGTGGATTCCGTCTGTTGGACAGGAGTGCTTAATGCTGAATCCCGGACTGAAGTGTTCAGAGCCACCCTATGAGTTCTGCGAATATCTCGATGGCGAACACAAGGAGACCGATATCCATATCAGACACAGTGAGGCTGTAACGGCATTCGGAAAAGAAAATGAACATATTAAGTTCAAAACTCTTCCGGAAGCAAAGGTGCTGAGCATTTATCATAAAGGACCCTATGATGCTATCGGCGAAGCATACGCATTCCTTATGAAATACGCAGAGCAAAATGGATATAAGGCAATAGGTCTTGCCAGAGAATGTTACATTGATGGCATTTGGAATAAGGAATCGGAAGAAGAGTGGCTGACAGAGATCCAGCTTCCGATTGAATCATAAGATTAGGCATAATCGACAGGATGCTAAATTATAAGCTCAATTTTCAGAAATGAAACTTCTAAAAATTATTCTTGCAAACAGCTGTTATTTCGTGTAACATACTTCGAAATGTAATTTTATCAATCTGTTTCGGAGGTTCTGTTATGGCAGAGAAAAACGTTAAATCCAATCGTCTTGCTATCAGAATGCTGATCGCTATGGTGCTGGGCATCGGCGTCGGCCTGATCTTCATGACTATCCGTGAGAGCCTGGGTGCTGATTCTGCAGTCTGGCAGGGAATCAATCGCTGGCTGTTCCAGGATATCACTGCTGCTGGTGCTGAAAAGGCTATTGGTCTGTTCTATATTATCGGACAGCTTTTCATCCGCAGCCTGCAGTTGGTCATCGTCCCAATGGTCTTCTGTTCCATCGTCATCGCTATCGGCAACATTACCGATGCTGCAACCCTTGGTCGTGTATCTGCCAAGACCTTCGGTATCTTCTTGCTGACCAGCTTCCTGGCCTTGATCCTGGCTGGTGTCGTTGGTCTGCTGTTCAACTATGCCGGTGTTTTCAAGATCCATCTGGAAGGTCTGGACGCTGCCAGCGGCTCTACCGGTGCTAACCCTCTGGCTGTCATCCTGAACATCATTCCCAGCAACATTGGTGCAACCTTCTCTGTGAATAACGGTGTTCTGGCCATTGTATTCCTGGCTGTCGTCTGCGGCCTGTGCATGAACAAGTTGAAACTCGGCAAAGAGAGCGCCATCCACAAGGTTTGCGAGGAACTGAGCAACATCATCGTGATGTTCCTGAACTTTGTTGTTGAGAAGTTTGGTCCCATCGCTATCTTCATGCTGCTGTGCCGTACCTTCGCTACCTATGGTATCACTTATCTGAAGCCTGCAGTTTCCTACGTTGTCATCACCGTGGTTCTTCTGCTGGTCTACATGATCGTGGTCTATCCTCTGATCCTGGCTGTTCTCACCAAGCTGAACCCCATTGTTTTCGTAAAGAAGATCTTCAAGGTCATGGTCTTCGGTTTCTCTACTTCTTCCAGTGCGGCAACCCTGCCCCTGAATATCGACACCACTACCAAAGAGCTTGGTGTTGATAATCAGATCGCTTCTTACGTCCTGCCCCTGGGTATGACCATCAACATGGACGGTACCGCTATCATGCAGGTCGTTGCTACCCTGTTCCTGGCTGGTGTCGGTGGTTATAGCGTTACCGTTGGTCAGCTGGTTCTGATCATGGTGCTGGCACTGATCGCTTCCGCTGGCACTCCCGCTGCTCCCGGCGCTGGTGCCATCATCCTGTTCACCATCCTGTCCGGTGTTGGCTTTACCGGTGAGGCTGCCATGATGGGTTATGCCCTGATCCTGGCAATCAACCGTCCCATCGAGATGCTGGTTACCAGTCTGAACTGTGTTGGTGATTCCCTGGCTGCTGTTGCTGTCGCTAAGACCGAAGGTAAACTGGACGAGACCGTTTACAACAAGTAAATTCAAAACAATGAAGAGCTGCTCCAAGATGGGGCAGCTTTTTTTGTTGCGAGAAAGGAGCCTTATCAAGCAGAGAACGAGAATTCTGAGGGTATTTATGGGGTGTGCGATTGAAAAATATGAGATATAATGTTTGTAAAGAGAACGACGAATTATAATTTAATGCCGGAAAAGGAGAGCAATAATGATTCAATACGAACTGATTGACTTGCCGAAAATTGCTGTTATCGGTAAGGTGGGATTATGTACTCGGGAAAAGAATATCGTTCATGATTTGTGGCAACAAGCTAATTCAAACTTTAATGAAGTCGCTTCCTTGGGGATGAAGAATCCTGACGGATCTTTTGTCGGGTTCTGGGGAGCAATGAGCGACGAGACAATGTCATTTATGCCCTGGACAGACAATTTCTCGAGAGGGTTGTATTTGGCAGGAATTGAAGTGTATGAAGACACGATAGTTCCGAACGGATGGGTCAAGTGGATTATGCCTGCAAGAAAATACCTTGTTACAGAGGTTAATCCGGATAACTATGGAGAAACATTTGAAAAAGTGCTTGCTGAGCTTATACCGGAACTGGGAATGAAACTCGCGGGTGCGGTGTGTGATTTTACGGAACCAGCCAAAGGTCAGAATAAACTGTTCTTTCCTGTGGAATAAATATTAAATTCTAATTTGATGCGGCAAGGAGGGACTGTTGGTGACGTATAGAGGGACACTAATCGTTGTGAAAGACTGTCATCAGGCTTTGCGGTTTTACAGCGATATGTTTGAGCTTGTGTTGATTCAAGACAATGACGGAAATATGGAACTGACCGGAAACATATATTTACAGGAAGCTGTGTACTGGGAAAAATTCACGGAAAGAAATGTGATTCCCAAAAGCAACAGCTCAGAACTGTATTTTGAAGAACCGGATATTGAAGCCTTCGTGAAAAAGCTTGAAATGCTCTATCCTGAAACGGAGTATGTGAATCGGCTGATGACGCACAGCTGGGGCCAGCGGGTGGTTAGATTTTATGACCCGGATGGGAACCTGATTGAAGTCGGTACACCGGTATAAAAGAATAACTTTTAGTTTTGTGGAGAAAAGTATGATGTTAAAGATTGTAACGCTTATCCTTATGGCTGCCTTTTATATCTGTTACTTTGCAAAGATGCTGAGTCAGAAAAGACAGGGAATCGATACAGATCAGTTGGGCAAGGATAAGGAAGGCTTTATGTTAGGGTGCCACTTCTCAAGGAGGTCAATTTTATGAAGGCGAATCGTTGCTTGAGCGTATTAATGGCTGTATTTCTGGTACTTGGCCTTGTTGCCTGCGGACGAATCAGCTCTTCCGATATACAATCCAAGAACAATGAGGACAGGGATGTTTCGAATAGTTCCTTCGAGGAAGAATCACAGCAAAGCGATGCAGAATCGGATAAAAGTGAAGAAGCGAGCAGCGCTGTTTCTGAAGAAGCGAAATACAGCGTTACCTATCTTGATGCATATGGAAATCCAGATATTACCGTAGAAGTTGATTCACTTGAACAAGCGGCTGAGATTCGCGGCGAAGATGTGAACGTGGACGGCAGAATGCGGTATTTCTATAGCTGGGACATGGTCACTGATGGGCAGAACATTACCGTCAGCCCGATATACTATGAGACACTGGAAAAAACAGTGATGCTTTTGACAAATGAGGACGTTTTTCAGACCGGTTTTAGCTTGACGGAGAAGAATGGCATACTCGTGGTGTACATTTCCTTTACGGATGGATATACAGTTGACCCGGAGGTATTTGAAGATCGGTTCATCGGCGATTATGAAGGACGCGATTCGTTCCGTTCGGTATCAGCATACTACCGGGAGGATGTCGGCGCCAATGATTTGTTTGAGTTCAGCTTCTACTACTATGACTGTCCCATGAGTTGCGAGGAGGCCTGGCACTGGGTGAATGACGAAGACAGCAGCGGAAGGTTCCGCGGCAATGAGTTCCTGATTGATATTTTTACGGAAATCAGAAGCACGACTGATCTGAAGGATCTTGACAAAAACGGAGATGGCTACGTTGATGCCGTCTTGTTTGTTTGTGGAGATAGGTTGGTTGATAATCAGCTGCTGTATGGCGGCGCTACGGGAACAACCGACCCGTGGTATTATCCCCCGGATAGTAATTCTCCGAATATTCGAAAATTTATCAAGTTGGAAGACTATTATGTTTCAGGAAGGACAGAACCGGGAGTCGGTAACTTTATGGGTACAAGGGTTCCGATTCATGAGATCGGGCATCTGATGGGACTGTCTGACTATTATGATTTTTATCCGTATAATGGTGAAACAATAGATTCACTGGGAACCTTTGATATGCAATCCTATGATATGGGAGGGTGGAATCCCTTTTCGAAGCTTTCCTGCGGTTTTCTCAGCCCATACGTGATCACACCGGATATAGAGGATATAACCCTGAAACTATCTGTTTCACCCGGTGAGAACGAAGCCGTGCTGATTCCCACATCGCTGGGATTTAACGGAACGCCGTACGATGAGTATATACTCATTGATGTGTTGGCGCCCTTTGGTGCGAATGGTTTTGACTGGTCAGATATTAAAGATCACCAGCACAGGGAAAACGATAAAGGTGGAGTGAGAATATATCACGTAGATGCGCGTCTGGTTGCGCGATCTCAACAGGGATACAACGAGAGTTGTATTACGGTGGACGACCTGATGGCTATTGATCTTTCCCAGGAGACTCTCTCATATAGGTTTTACAACACTAATGGATTGGAACCTTTGATTGATGGTGACAGCCGTTTTTATCATATAATCGATATTATTCCTTCTGATGGAACAAGTAAATATAGAATATCCACGCCTACAGAACGCTCAGCATTTACCTGTTTTACGACTGCGGATCTGTTTGGCAAGGGAGATGTGTTTAGTACAGCGACACATTCGGACAGCTTTGCGAACGGTGAAACGATGAATAATGGCGGTACCCTCGACTATACCGTTACTGTGGTAGATTATGACGAGGAGACCGGAACGGCAATTATTAACATCCACCGGAATTTGATTTAATACTATACAAGAATCCGAATCTTCAAATTACTGCAAAAGAGGGTTGATCCATGGATCAAGGTTTACTGCTTGCGCAAAACCGGGAATACTTATTTTATATATATCATGCATTTAACTACAGTAAAATCACAGATGCTTTGAGAAGAAAGAGTATATTTATCAGTATGGTGTTAAGCCCACAGGGAGGCAAAAATGGAAGTCAGATCGAGACTGGACTTCCGGAAGCAGTAGCGTGTGAGGTGCCCATTAGTTCAAATAGAATCAAGCAAGAAATCAGATTCTACGGACAAAATCTGATCAAAGGTAATTGGTTCTTCAGAAAGTTCATTCTTGAACCTGACGCAAAAGCAGGACTGCAAGAGTATGAAAAGGGTATACGCTTATAGCAGATATATTTAAGTTTACTACGCCAACAAAGGATGGAGCGAAGAGAGATTTTTGGTATAATGGCTGCGATATGCAAGAAAATATAATTTGCTGGAGGACCTCGATGAATAGATTTAGTGGAAAACATCCGATTGTTTCTGTGATCATTGTGTTTGTAATTAGCATACTACTGGGAGGTGCTGTGGGAGCAGTGCTTGTTGGGCTAGGATTCGACAGGGATGTTAGTGGAGCTATCGGACGAATACTGATAGGAATTGTCTTTCTGGCCATCAATTATCGAAAAGTCAGATTTGGAAATTCTCTTAAGGGTTTCGTTATAATGCTCCCTGCGCTGTTACTGGCTCTATATAAGATTCCCTATCATTTTGTAAGTGGTGGTGGAGTCCCGAATCCTGTAACAATACCGGTTATATTAATCGGCCTGGCACCTGCAGTTTTTGAGGAGATTCTATTTCGTGGAATATTTGTCTATAATCTGAAGAAAAAATATGACAGTCCTGTAACCATCATGTTGATCTCAGCACTGGTATTCAGCCTGGTACATCTGACAAATATAATAGGCATGGATCTAATGTCACTCCTTATCCAGTTGATCATGGCGTTTGTGGCAGGTGTTGTTTTTGGAGCGATATATCTCAAAACAGAAGATCTTGTTTCCATAATCATTGCACATTTCGCTATCGATGTTACGAGTGGGATCTTTTACGGTGGAAACTCCACTCCATTATATTTTATTGTCATCTTGGTGGTAATATGGATCTTTGAAATCGTATATGGATTCTTGTTAGTGCGAAAGGTAACTGGTGGAGACTTATCTACGGAGGTCAATGAACCATGACACAAGAGATCGAACAATATTTAGAGAAATATCCTGAAGAGATCGTGAGTCTGTTTGTGAAGATCAGAGAGATGATTTTTTCAGTAGAAGGTGTTTCTGTGGAAGAAACAATGTGGGCGAAACTTCCCAGTTATTACTGTGGGGAAAGGTTTGTGAGGATCATTCCGTTTAAGGACCATATCAACATCGAGGCCAGTGGATTAGCCATACACACAAGTGAATTTTCCGGATGCAAATTTACACCTAAGGGAATGCTGCAAGTTAAAGTGAATCAGGTCGTGAATATGGGGGCACTGAAAACGGCATTTTCTGATACTTATATGTAGCCGGTTCAGTAAAAAAAGCCTTATCAAGTGTACAATAAAAGATAGGAAGTATGAGAAGATGGATAAAGAGTGGTCTGAGAAGAATAAGCTGTGAAAAAGGATTCTATGTGCCGGGTAACGATGGTGCGAATGCAGCGAAGGCTCAGGCAATGTACATCAGAAAACATGGAAAGAAAGAATTCCTCAAACTGCATGACAGATTGCATGAGAAATACAGTTTCTTAAAGACACAGGAGATCCTGGGACAAGATGTGGCGGAAGGGCTTAGGATCTTGAAAGAGAATTGAACCACAATTCCGAATGGACATTACTCTTTGAAATGGAGTCAAGCAATGGTTAGACTGGAAAAAGTCAATGCGAACAATGTTTGGGACATACTCAAACTGCATGTTGGAAAGGACCAGGAGGGTTTTGTTTCCCCCAACGATATCAGTCTCATCGAAGCGTATCTTACGTTATCAGCCGACGGAAATGTTTTTCCTTTTGGAATCTTCAAAAATGAGGTGCCTGTGGGATTTTTGATGATCGGCTACGATGTGGATGATTCCTGGGAAAATCCCCCAAGCGTTGCTTATGGGAATTACAGCCTGTGGCGATTAATGATCGATGAAAGGTATCAGAACAGAGGATATGGAAAAGAAGCCATTCGCCTGGCGCTGGATTTCATCCGGTCCTTTCCCTGCGGTGAGGCAGAATATTGTTATCTGTCATATGAGCCAGATAATGTTAAGGCTAAAAAAGTATATGCCGAAATGGGTTTTACAGAAAATGGGGAAATGGATGATAATGAGGTCGTGGCAGTACTGAAGTTGTAAGGCAGAAAGCATAGAGCGGATCTGTTAACGAGAGGAACAGTTATATGCGGATAGAGACTGAAAGATTGATCGTCGATGAGCTCAAAGCAGAAGACAAAGAGAACTATTTTTTAAATATTTCCCATGACAGGGAAGTCCTGAAGACCTTCATCTGTCAGTATGCGGATACTATAGAGACATTTAATTTTGAAAGGTATCTGGGACGGACAGACCTTTTTGCCATTAGGGAAAAGACCAGTGGCAGCCTAATCGGCCTCTTTGTAGAATGCGAGAAGAATCTTGCAGAACAATCCCTTGAGATCGGCTATGGCCTCGGAAGTCAGCATTGGGGAAAGGGGTATATGACGGAAGTGGTACAGGCGGTGATGGATTACTATGCCTGCAATACTGAGTTCCGGACAATCTATGCATCCTTCTTCCCTGAAAACACGGCTTCTAAGAGAGTGATGGAAAAGAGCGGAATGACCTACAGCCACAGGGTCGACAAGGAATTGACCTATCTGGGAAAAGAACGTGATCTGATCTATTACAAAAGGGAGATACACTAACTATGTTTCACATGGGTTTTTCTTATACCGAATTGATGAAAAACTGATCATTCGGCCTGAAACGCATAAAGATTATAAGGATATCGTATGTGCTTCAATGCGTAACATACCCGAAAGGAACTTCTATGTTTACAGTTACTAAATCGGATATCGATGTCATACTGCAGGATTATGGTATCTTGGAGAAGACGACAGAGTTCACCGAACTTCAACGGTATCATTACGAGAAACATGATCCGGCCTCTAAAGAGGTCCGTCTGATCATCAAGGTCAGGACGGATGATGACCATTCTCTGGTCATCCGTTTCAAGAATGAAGAAGATGTGACACTGGATATCATCGAGGAGCAAAGTCGTTTTGCTGCTCTTCTTTACGCCAACCGGATTGAAACCCCGAAGATCTATTCTACTGGCGGCTCATACGCACGTTGGTACTCTTATGGAGAATACAGTGTCATTGTTACTGTAGAGGATTTTGTCAGCGGAGAACTGACCGAAGTGGATGTAAAAACCGCGGAGGAGACCGGTGCACTTCTTGCAAGGATGCATCATATTGCGGAGGAGAATCAGTATCATGTTCAGAACGATGTTCTCTTTCATGCGCTGAAGAAAAATGATCTTTTCAGTTTTGAAGAGTTTGCAAAGCAGGAAGATTATCTTAAAAGTATCGATGAAACCCTGTACAATAAGATAATCGGAGCATATGAAGAAGCTCTTTCCAAGGTGCGCTGCTTTGAGGAGGAACCGCAGTATGCGGTCCAGGGAGATATCAGTGATTGCAATCTGTACAGGACGAATGATGGCAGCGTGGGTGTCTTTGACTTTAATCGCTGTGGAGATAATGTTCTGTACTTTGATGTCATTATGCAGGCAGTTTTCGAAGCCAGACTGATGGACTATCCGGAGGATCTGAAGGAGGATCCTGAAAAGGTGATCCTGCCGGCTTTTTTGAAGGGATACCATAAGGAAAGACCCTTTACAAAGAACCAGCAGGAGGTCTATCCTTATCTGTATGCCCTCATTTCTGCATTCTGGCTGAGCGATATGAAGTGGGATGACGAGAGTCTGATAAATGCCGTTCAAAAGGAAGATGCATTGGCGGCGCAGGATTGGTTAGAAGAAATCTATCGAAGGATCACATATCGACCTAAGATGCCGATATGACCTATATTTCAGGAAAGGAAGAAAGTCTATGGTTACTGAAACCCGTTATCCCTTAGACAACACCTACATGTCCCTGATCCGTTTTGGAAATGGCCCCAGAAACCTGGTCATCCTTTCCGGAGTAAGTCTCTCTGGTCTGGAGGGACAGGGAGAAGGTGTTGCCAAGGCCTATGAACAGTTTGCAAAGGACTTCACGGTGTATCTTTTTGACCGTAAGAAAGTATTGCCATCAGGATACCGGGTGGAGGACATGGCGGAGGATGTGTACCGTATTCTTTCCATGATCGGTGTATCCCATGCGGATGTTTATGGTGTTTCTCAGGGAGGTATGATGGCGCAATGCCTGGCGATCCGCCACCCGGACCTTGTCAGAAAGCTGGTACTTTGTTCCACGCTGTGCCGGGCAAGTGAAACCATGCGCCTGGTTGTTTCACAGTGGCTACAATATGCTGAGGAAGAGGATGTGGTAGGATTAAATCGCTGTTTCTTCCATCAGGTCTATTCTCCCGCATTTCTGGATCAGGTCCGTGATCTGCTTCCTTCACTGGAGAAGGTCGGTACAGCGGAAGATTGCAAACGGTTTATGATCCTGGCTCAGGCCTGTGCAGACTTTGACGTGTCTGACAGCGTCTCTTCTATCCAATGTCCTGCATTAGTGATAGGTGACACGAACGATCAGGTGATCGGACCGGATGCCTTACATGAACTATCCGAGAAGATCAATGGGGAATGTTACCTTTACGATCAATACAGCCATGCGGTCTATGATGAGGCCCCGGATATCAAAACTCGGATCTATGAATTCTTAATGAGAGAAGAATGA
>JAZUIK010000125.1:0-2514 GCA_045642205.1 Bianqueaceae bacterium | reverse complement strand
GCAGATTCCTTGGCCACATCGACCGCCGTGTCCACAGAGATTCCGATATCGGCTGACTTCATGGCGGCTGCATCATTGATGCCGTCTCCCATAAATCCGACAGTATGTCCGTTTTCTCTTAAGATAGAAACGATACGGGATTTCTGGTTCGGAGTCAGCTTGGCAAATACATCCGTGGTCTCCGCCACCCTGGCAAGTTCCTCATCGGTCATCTTCTCCACTTCGGAACCAAGGAGCATATTTCTTACTTCCAGACCCACCTGTTTACAGATCGTTCTGGTAACCTTGTCATTGTCACCCGTCAGGATCTTAGTGGTCACACCATGATCCTTCAATGCCTGGATCGCATCCGCCGTAGATTCCTTCGGCGGATCCAAAAAAGCAAGGTATCCGATCAGTACCATATCGCACTCATCCTTTACGCTGAAGGCGCCTACCGGAGAAGGATTGCTCTTCTGTGCGATGGCCAGCACACGGAATCCTTTGTCATTCAGATCATCCACCGTTTTCAGGATCCTCTTTCGGACATCTTCCCCAAGAAGCTGTATCTCTCCGTCGATCTCTGCATAGGTACAGATGGAAAGCATCTCCTCTACCGCCCCTTTGGTTACCATCTGCGTCTTTCCCGACTTATCCTGTACCACGGTGCTTAAGCGGCGGCGGGTGAAGTCAAAGGGGATCTCATCCACCTTCACATAGTTCTCAGACAGATCCAGCAGTCTCGGGTCCTCCGCTTCTGCCTCTTCCGTCTTATGGATGATCGCCAGATCCATCAGGTTCTTATATCCCGTCTGGAAGAAACTGTTAAGGTACGCATGGCGCAGGACTCTGTTATCGTCTTCTCCATTGACATTCAGATGATATTCCAGAACCACTTTATCCTGGGTCAGGGTTCCGGTCTTATCGGTGCAGAGAATATCGATGGCTCCAAAATTCTGGATGGAATTCAGATTCTTGACAATGGTCTGTTTTTTACTCATGGAGACAGCACCCTTTGCCAGACAGGTGGTCACGATCATCGGCAGCATTTCCGGTGTCAGACCAACGGCAATGGAGATGCCAAACAAAAAGGCCTCCAACCAATCTCCCTTGGTAATACCATTGATAAAGAATACCAGAGGTACCATGACCATCATAAAGCGGATCAATACCCAGGACACGGCATTGACACCTTTGGTGAAACTGGTCTCCACCGCTTCTCCTGCGATGGCGGATGCCATGGAACCAAACAATGTATGATCACCGACGCTGACAACAACGGCTGTTGCACTACCGGAGACTACGTTACTCCCCATGAACGCAATATTCGTGTAATCGGTAATATCCTCTTTTAATTCATTCACCTGAGGTGTTTTCTCGATGGGCTCGCTCTCTCCCGTCAGACTGGACTGAGAGACGAACAGATCCTTCGCCTCCAGAATGCGCACATCCGCAGGGATCATATCTCCCGCGGAGAGATGAACGATATCTCCTACGACCAGATCATCCATAGGGATCTCTGCCTTTTCCATCTCTCTTCTGGTAACGGTACAGGTGGTCGTGATCATGGCCAGCAATTTTTCAGCTGCATTACCGCTTCTGGATTCCTGTACAAACCGTAAGGTTCCGGAAATAATGACCATTGTCAAAATGATGATCACTGTCAGAGGATCGAAATCTTCCGGCGCGCTTCCCAGCAGGGAGAAATAGGGAAAGACCATATCTGTCAGGATCGATACGATGGCCAGGCAGAACAATATGGCGGTAAAGGGATTGACAAAGGCCCCGGTCAGTCTCTCCAGCAAAGATTTTTTCTTTTCCCTTGTTACCTTGTTGCTTCCATACTCAGCTCTGATATCAGAAACTGCTGTACTATCCAGTCCCATCAACGTCGTATGCAGTCCTTTTAAGACTGCCTGGATCTGGGTGGTAGCCGCAAATTGAATGCGGCGGTTCTGTTCATCCCGGACGATGGCTTTCTCCACATCCTGACGAACAGCCAGACGATTATCTTTCTTATTCATTAGTCTTACCTCCTTCTATCGATAAAGTATCTGCTCGGGATCTTCCGGTGATCCGAAGCAATACCTATCATAGAAAAATCGCAAGGTGAATCACATGGTACAAACCTTGCGATTCCCTTGCGATTTAGCAAGAATTCTGAATACGATCTTACAGCTGGTCGTTAAACTTATAGCCAACACCCCAAAGCGTTAAGATATATGTCGGTGCATCCGGATCCGGTTCGATCTTCTTTCGCAGTTTTCGGATAAATGCCATGATATTGCTGTCATCCAGCAGATAATCTTCTGACCACACAGCCCGGTAGATCTGTTCCTTGGTAAAAACCTCTCCCCGATTGCGTACCAGAAAATACAGGATATCATATTCCTTCGGCGTCAGTTGTACTTCTATCCCGCTGCGTACTACCTTTCTGAGTTTAGGATGGATCGCCAGTTCACCGCAGACGATGGTCCCTTCGGAAACACTCCTGGTTTCTCCCATTTCCAACATGAGAGCACTGACTCTTCCCTC
>JAZUIK010000124.1:0-2860 GCA_045642205.1 Bianqueaceae bacterium | reverse complement strand
AAGTTCATTAGAGATGATCTAATGCGAAGGTTACGAAGTAACCGGCACAGGTCATCGAAGATGACCTGTTTTCCTCGATAGCTCAATGGTAGAGCACCCGGCTGTTAACCGGGTTGTTGTAGGTTCGAGCCCTACTCGGGGAGCTGACTGGTGATGATGCGCTTAGGGGACACACCCGTTCCCATTTCGAACACGACGGTTAAGACCTAAGCGGCCGATGGTACTTGGTGGGGGACTGCCTGGGAGAGTAGGAGGTTGCCAGTCTTTTGATTTTGGGGGTATAGCTCAGTTGGGAGAGCACCTGCCTTGCAAGCAGGGGGTCATGAGTTCGAATCTCATTATCTCCACTAAAAAATCCGTCTTGGTATCAAGACGGATTTTTTGTTGTACTCATTATCTTCTTCTGAATTCCAGTGGTGTCATACCTACGATCTTCTTAAATGTTTCACCAAAGTAGCTTGGATTTTCGAATCCGACCATAGATGCAATCTCGGTGGCTTTCAGTTCTGGATTATCTAATAATAGTATTTTGGCATGAGCGATACGCATATGGTTCAGATATTGAATAATGGTCTGATGCATTTCTTTCTTAAATATACTGCTGATATATCCTTTAGATCGGTGGACCAGTTCTGAAAGGTCATCCATGGTGATGATCCCTGTATAGTGTTCTTCTATGTAGGAAACGAGCGTACGGATCATCTGATTACTTGGTTCGTAGGTTTCAAAGGAACCTTTTTTAGCTCTGGTATGGATATCCATTAATAATCCATAGCAGAGTTTAGACAAGGCCTTCAATGCAGATGAACTGTTTTTATTTGAACCTTTAACTGATTTTTTATAGAGATCCTCGATCTCTCTCATATATCCATAAAACCACTCTGTTTCCGAGAGATGGTAGATCCCGGATTCTATCATATTCAGAGTCTTTAGGATCTCATAGCAGCAGGGACCGGAGAAGCCGATGATCTGTACTTTCCAGTTATCAGTAAGTGCATGATACGCATGGGGTTCAAAGGGATAAGTGAGCAGAAGGTCTCCCGGAGAAAGGATCACCTTCTTCCCATCGATCAAAAATTCCCCTTCACCTTCCTCACAGAAGATCCACTGAAACAGATTGAAGCCGTTCTCTCGTATGATGGGTTCCTGAAGGTGATCCACACATACGATGTGGATCGTTAATGGAAGTCTGGCTCTGGCTGCTTTCGTATAGGAAAATGAATAGATCATGATAGTTTCCATCCAAAGTGTAGAATTGTTATAGATATACCACAAATACCATATTGTAGACAAGCATTTCCCATGAATATAATGAAAGAGTCCCAAATACATTTTATCTAAGGAGAAAGCTTATGATTCCACAGATCCGAAAAGACAGTAAAGGTATTGCTACGCTCTATGTTAAGGGAGAACCCTTCTTTTGCCTCTCAGGCGAACTCCATAATTCTGCTGCCAGCTCTCTGGAGCATATGGAGAAGAATATCTGGCCCAATCTGAAAGGGCTGCATATGAATTCCGTCATCGTTCCTCTGTATTGGGAATGTATCGAACCGGAAGAAGGTCATTATGATTTTACATTAATGGAGGGAATCATCAAGCAGGCCAGAGAGAATGATATGAAACTGATCTTTCTCTGGTTCGGTCTTTGGAAGAATGCTGAATCCATGTATGTTCCCGGATGGATGAAGAAGGATCTTACCTACTTCAGAGCACGTAAGGTCAGCGGTGAGCCCATCAACACTATCTCTCCTCTTTGCCAGAAGGCTGTCGAAAAAGACGCGAAGGCATTCAGCGCGATCATGAAGAGGATCCGTGAGATCGATGAAGAAGAGAATACCGTATTGTTCATTCAGGTAGAGAACGAGATCGGTCTTCTGGGTACTCCCAGAGATTATAGTGAGGAAGCCAATGTCAATTTCGAAAAGGCAGTTCCTTCCGAACTGACAGAGAAACTGGGACTTCCTGAAGGAAAGACCTGGAAGGAGACCTTCGGTGAGGATGCGGAAGAGTCCTTCATGGCATATCACTTTGCCAAGGCAGTCGAGACCATTACCTCTGCAGGACAGAAGGAATATCCCCTTCCCTGTTACACCAATTCCTGGCTGAAGCAGTATCCCTGGTATGCAGGTTCCTATCCCTCCGGAGGTCCGGTCGTAGAGATGCAGCCCATCTGGAGAGCTATGGCTCCTTCCTTATTTACCTTTGCTCCCGATATCTATGTTTCCTATGTGCCTAAGATCATGGATGAATATACCACTTTGGAGAATCCTCTGGTCATCCCTGAGGTCCGTAAAGATGCCGTGACCGCAGCTTACTGTCTCTATGCCTTTGGTCAGCATAATGCGATCTGCTATTCCACTTTCGGAGCAGAGGAACTGGGAATGGATCCTTCCTGTGTACAGGCACCTCCCATGGAGATCTGCATGGCGCTGAATATCGATCCTACCGCCTTTGATATTGCAGGCAGCAGTGCTTATCTCTCTAAGGCATATGATCTGATCGAGCAGATGAAGCCTCTGTATCTGGAATATCGCGGTACGGATAAGCTCAGAAGCTTCGTCAAGAAATCGGAGACCGACTTCGGATGCTTCATGAAGTTCAAAGAGTACGATCTGCAGATCGCTTATGGTCCCAGAATGCCCAGAAAACCGGTTGCCGGCGGAATGATCTACGAACTGGATGACAATAAGTTCCTGTTGATCGGTATGCAGGCAAATCTTACCTTCATGCCCAAAGCAGGTGAGAACAAGAAGGTAGAGATCCTGAAGATGGAAGAAGGTACCCTGGTCAATGGTCAGTGGGTTCCCGGCCGTATCATGAACGGTGACGAGAAGATGATGATCTCACTGGGAGATATGCC